>NZ_JAAKVR010000003.1:0-243378 GCF_049175755.1 Aeromonas sp. 600282
CACCACAATAATGGGATACCGCCAGCAAAAGCCGAAGATCGGCCTAACCAAGTGTCCGGATTTAGTTGACCACTACAGTTACAAGGTCGACAAAATAAGTGCGCATGGAATAGAAAGGCGCATAAAAGAGAGGGGGCACCTGCTGGTGCCCCCTCTCTATTTATTCCTCGTCATGCTTGAACCGCCTCTTTCCCCCTTACGCTCATCACACGCGCTCAACCCGGCTCTGCGCCACTGGCCGCCACACCGGATGAACTGGCGGGATCCTGATACTGCTGATAGATGGCATAAAACTCGGCCTTGTTGTGCAGGGCCGCAGCGACACAGGCGGGATCAAACTGGCTGCCGGCATGCTCCTCCAGATAGGCAAACGCCGTCTCGAACGGCCAGGCCTGCTTGTAGGGGCGCTCGCTGGTCAGGGCATCAAAAACATCAGCCACCGTCACGATACGCGCCGCCAGCGGGATCGCCTCCCCCGCCAGGCCCAGCGGATAACCGGTGCCATCAAAACGCTCATGATGGCCTGCGATGATGTTGGTCAGCATATCGGTGTGGTGAATGCCATCGAGGCCAAACTCATTGATCATCAGGCTGATCATCTCTCGCCCCTTGCTGGTGTGAACCTTCATGATCTCGAACTCTTCCGGGGTCAGCTTGCCCGGCTTGAGTAAAATGGCATCCGGCACCGCGATCTTGCCGATGTCGTGCAGCTCGGAGAAGAGGTAGACAAACTCCACCTCCTCGTCGCTCAGCCCGCAAGTCGGGGCCAGCGTCTTGGCGATCAGTCGGGAGTAGGCCGACATCCGATGCAGATGGTTGGCGGTCTCCTCATCCCGATAGCGACTGAACTCACGTGCCGTGGTCAGCGCGCCGCCGAGGGTCTGAATAGAGAAGAACTCCACCGCAATGATGGCGGACAACATCTGGGCATAGGCCGACAGCTCGCTTTGGATCGACTCATCGAAATAGCCCGGCTCCATGGCATCGCAAAACAGAAAACCAAACAGCTTGCTGTTGAACAACAGCGGCTCGGTATAGCTGGAGGCATAGCCCGCCTCCAGCAGCTTGCGGCTGTGTTCCGACGCGGAACCACGCAGGGCATCGAGATTGCCAAGCACCCGGGGGTGCTTGTGCTCCGCCAGATAGCGCAAGGATGGAACATCGCTCAGCTTCACCTCATACTGCACCAGCGGCGAGGGCCCCTCGGTGCTGTGGGCGAAGGTCTTGAGCTGATCGGTATGGGGATCGTAAATCGCAATGGCCACCCGACTCAGCTTGTCAAAACGCTCGCGCAGCGTAGCGTGCAGATTCTGCATTCTTTCGCCAAATGAACTTTCCATTGCCTTCTCCACCGGATCACCATGATGGGAGTATAGGGGTACCCGTGACAGGGTTCCCAGCCACAGACCGCGAAATTGACTAATAAGTCAGCAATGCATATTACCAGTCACAAACCTGTGCAGCAGGGACTGCGCGCCAGTCAGGGCTCCACCATCAGCCGCTATTCGCACGGCCCAATCCTGCCCACTCGGAGATATTGTTCAGTTCTGCCATGCTGGCTGTATAGTTTTTGGTTAACCATTCCGGTAAAATCCGCGCCCTTAAAGAAGAGCCACCTAAGAGTGATTGAGCGATGTCCAACACAAAACAGGCCCCCAAAGTAGGATTCGTCTCCTTGGGTTGCCCCAAAAACCTGGTCGATTCAGAACGCATCCTGACCCAGCTGCGTACCGAAGGGTACGATGTGGTGCCCAGCTATGACGATGCCGAGCTGGTCGTCGTCAACACCTGCGGCTTTATCGACAGCGCGGTGCAAGAGTCGCTGGAAGCGATCGGCGAAGCGCTGGCCGAGAACGGCAAGGTGATCGTCACCGGCTGCCTCGGCGCCAAAGAGAATCAGATCCGCGAGATCCACCCCAAGGTGCTCGAGATCACCGGCCCCCACGCCTATGAAGAGGTGCTGGGCCACGTCCACAAATATGTGGAGAAGCCGCAGCACAACCCCTTCACAAGTCTGGTACCGGCCCACGGCGTCAAGCTGACCCCGCGCCACTACGCCTATCTGAAGATTTCCGAGGGCTGCAACCACCGCTGCACCTTCTGCATCATCCCCTCCATGCGTGGTGATCTGGTGAGCCGCCCCATCGGCGACGTGCTGGCCGAAGCCAAGCGCCTGAAAGAGGCGGGCGTGAAGGAGCTGCTGGTGATCTCCCAGGACACCTCCGCCTACGGCGTCGATGTGAAGCACCGCACCGGTTTCTACGACGGCATGCCGGTCAAGACCAGCATGGTCGCCCTGTGCGAAGAGCTGGCCAAGCTCGACATCTGGGTGCGTCTGCACTACGTCTACCCCTACCCGCACGTGGATGACGTCATCCCGCTGATGCGCGATGGCAAGGTACTGCCCTACCTCGATATTCCGTTGCAGCACGCCAGCCCGCGCATCCTCAAACTGATGAAGCGCCCGGGTACGGTCGAGCGCACCCTGGAGCGGATCCAGAAGTGGCGCGAGATCTGCCCGCAGATCACCCTGCGCTCCACCTTTATCGTCGGCTTCCCGGGCGAGACCGAAGAAGATTTCCAGATGCTGCTGGACTTTATCAACAAGGCAGAGCTGGATCGGGTCGGCTGCTTCAAATACAGCCCGGTCGAAGGGGCGCTGGCCAACGAGCTGCCGGATCCGGTACCGGAAGCGATTCAGGAAGAGCGCTTCCAGCGCTTTATGGAGCTGCAACAGCAGGTCTCCATCCGCAAGCTGGCCCGCAAAGTGGGTCAGGAGATGACCGTCATCATCGACGAAGTGGATGAAGAGGGTGCCACTGGCCGCTCCTTCGCCGATGCACCGGAGATCGACGGTCTGGTCTACCTCAACGGCGAAACCGGCCTCAAGCCGGGGGACATGGTCAAGGTACGGATCGACGAATCCGACGAATATGACCTGTGGGCCAGCCTGATTAGCTAACCCTTGCTGACCACCGCTCAATGAAAAAGCGCCTTCGGGCGCTTTTTTATGCTTCCAGATTGCACTTCTACACCAGTAAGCCCCACTTTGCGGTACAAAACTGGCATATCCGTATGCAAGGGTGTGTAATAGTCGTTTCTGTTTGGCGACGACTCGAAATCCCATGCAACTCAAACCCCTTCTCAAGGGACGCTTTCAGCCCCACTGGCAGGCCAGTCATGATCTTATCGTGCAGGTAGTGCAATCCTGCATCACGGAGCAGCATCTGATCCCCGAGGGGGAGCCCCTGATGCGTCAGGGGGAGCTATTGCGGGATCTGGTGCTGGTACCGGGCGGCCGCATCGCCATGGGCCACACCGCCATGAATGGCCGCCGCTTTCAGCTCGGCACCCTTGAGTGCGACAACCAGCTGTTTGGCGAGATGGAGTTCTTCACCGGCTACCGCTGCCAGCTCGACATCATCGCCGAGGAGCCGCTGGAAGTGGCCCGCATCGATGGCGAGCAGCTGGAGCAGGCGCTGGTCGCCCACCCCAAGGTGGCGCTCTTCTTCGCTACCGCCATCGCCATCGACTATCAGGACACGGTGGATATCTTCACCTGCCGCATGCTCTACCCCATCAGCTACAACATCGCCCTCGACCTCTATCACAGCCACTGTCACCACAACCCGGTGAGCGGCTTTCGCAAGGGGTATCAGGAGGCAGAGCGCTTCGGTACCACCGACCGGGTTTACCGGCGGGCGGTGAAAGAGCTGATGGACAAGGGACTGGTGGAGCGCGGCGAAGAGGGGTTGCAGATCCGCGATCTAGCGGGGCTCAAGGCCTTTCTGGAACAGCCATAACTCGCGGGCATCAGTTGCCGACTGAACAGCAACAAGTGGAACAGCAACAAAAAAGAGGGGCGGTTTATACCGCCCCTCTTGCTGTTTACTCTCCCGCTCAGGCCAGACAAGGCTGGGGCCGGGCCATGCGCAGTGAAGCGACCAGCATGGCGAGGATCACGGCGTAGATAAGCGGGATGGCGTACATCACCGCCTGCAGGCCGATCACCTGCTCGAACATGGCGCTGATGGCCGGGCTGAACATGGCCCCCGCGCTGCCGCTGATGAGGATATAGGAGACGTTCTTGCTCGATGCCTGGCGCACAAACGACACCCCGTAGGCGATAAAGGCATTGTAGAGCGCGGCGCAGACAAAGCCGTAGCCATAGGTGAGGTAAGGCAGATGGCTCAGGCTGTCGGTGGTGACGATGAGCGCCGTCATCCCCATCGCCAAGGTGATGATCACCAGCAGGAAGGTGCGGATCGCAACGCGGGTCACAATGGCGGTGGAGACCAGCGCGCCGAGCAGGGCCGCCGTCCAGTACTGGGTGATGATGTTGCCCGCCTCCTCGAAGGGGATGCCGAACTTATTCTTCACGAACATGGGCGCCCAGGTGAGGAAGGTGTAGAGCGCCAGCATGCCGAGAAAGAGCCCCAGCCCGCCGCTGATGATGCCGAGGTTCCACTCCGAGTGCTCGTTGCCGGCGCTCTCGCCGCCCGCCTCGCAGCTGCGAAAGTTGGTCAACACCGCCACCAGCATGGTTGCCAGCGCCACCACACCCACCGCCAGATAGCTCCAGCTCCACGCCATGGCGTGAGTCAGGGTGTAGGTAGTGATAAGCGGGAAGACCACCCCGGCCACGTTGAAGGTGGCATCCTGCACCACCAGCATGGTGCTCTGCATCCGCGCCTGCCACACGCTCACCACCAGCGTCCCTGCAATGCAGAGCCCCACCCCGCCACACAGGCCAATCACCGTCATGGCCGCCATCACCACATAGAGCGAGCCGGTCAGATGGAGCGAAGCCGCCGCCAGCGCGATCAGGCCGTAGCAGAGCAGGGTCATCCGCTTGAGGCCCACCTTCTCGATGAGGAAGAAGGCGGCAATGGTGCCCGCCAGCGCCCCGCCGTTGAGCAGGGAGAAGATGGAGGCCACCTGATTGACGTCGGCGCCAAACTTGGCGGCGATGGGGTCGATCAGCATGCCGAACTGGGTCGCAAAACCGGCCATCACGAAGTTGGCCAGGAAGCTGATGGCAGTGAGGGAGAGCTTATTGTTCATATTGGATCTCTCATAAGGGTCAGGGTACGGGCAGGGTTGGGCGGGCCGCGGCGCTTACAGCGCGGTGTGCAGCGCCAGCTCGATCATCTGGTTGAAGGAGAGTTGCCGCTCCTCGGCTGTGGTCTCTTCACCGGTCAGGCAGTGGTCGGAGACGGTCAGGATGGCGAGCGCCTCGATCCCCTGCTGATGGGCCAGCCCGTAGAGACCGGCCACCTCCATGTCGATGCCGAGCACGCCGAACTTCTCCAGCGCCGGGATCAGGTTGTCGTCCGGATCGTAATAGAGGTCGCCGGTGAAGATATTGCCCACCTTGACCGGAATCGCCTTCTCCTGCGCCTTGGTAAAGGCCTTGTGCAGCAGGGCGAAGTCGGCCGAGGTGGCCATCTGGTAGCCGGCGCTGCGCTTGGCGTTGGTCGGGGAGTCGGTGCCCGCCGCCTGCGCCAGAATGACGTCACGCATCTGCACGTGGCGCTGGGTCGCCCCCAGACTGCCGATGCGGATGATGCGCTTGACGCCGAAGTCATTCACCAGCTCGTGGGCGTAGAGCACCATGGAGGGGATCCCCATGCCGTGGCCCATCACCGAGATGCGCTGGCCGTTGTAGTAGCCGGTGTAGCCCAGCATGTTGCGCACATTGGTCACCTCGCGCGCGTCGGTCAGAAAGGTCTCGGCGATATAGCGGGCCCGCAGCGGGTCTCCCGGCATGATGACGGTCTCGGCGAAATCGCCCGGGTTGGCATTGATATGAGCGGTCATTGTTGTTGTGCTCCAGTTTGACTCGTGTGGATGAGGGCATCCTAGCCCCCGCCCCCTCGCCCCTTGCAGGACAAAAGTCCTGTTGCCCCGATCGAGATCCCAGTTCCGGCAACTTGTTGTCGCTACATCGCATACCGCATGCTTTTCGACGTTGCTTGCCAAGGCTTGCCCATCACAGCCACCCGCCATTCCCGACCTACCGGCATAAAAAAGCGGGAGGGTAACGGCCCTCCCGCTCGATAGACCCTGCAACTGACGCTGCGGGCCGATGGCATTGTTCACTCTGCCGGTTGACACGCAATGCCAGCCATGGGCTGGCTAGCTCAAATCATGCAGTGCCTTGCCAAGGGGCGGCGTGAGGCGCAGATCCGAAAAACGCACCACCAACCCCTGCCGCTCGGGGGTGCAGCACATCACCCCGATAAAGCAGCGCTCGCCTGGCGGGAACGGAGCGAGCCGCAGCAGTGGCCACACCTCACCATCGGTGGAGTATTGCAGACGCAGACAATCGGCCAGCCGGGTCAGGCGCAGCCAGAAACGGCGCGGATTGCCGCTGAAAATACCGGTGGCCCAGTCAGATCGCTGATTGGTGAGCACGCTGCCGATCATCGGTTGGGCATCGTTGTACTCTATCCCCGCTTTGAGCCAGTGCGCCTCGTCTTGCAGCAACATCAGCCCCGCCTGATCGTAGAGGGTCGTGTACTCCCCTTCGACACAGACCTGAAAGGTAAATTCCCCCTCGACCTCACAGCCATAGAGATGCCCACTGTGGCGCTCGAAACCATACCAGGTGCTGCGCCAAAAATCGGTCTGCTTGTCCGTTACCACCAGCAAGCCGTCGCTTGTTTTGTGCCATTCGGCCGGTTCATTGAGCCAGAACCATTCAAGCCCTTCCCTCATCCTCTTTTGCTCCTGTTCTCGCCATGTTTCCCGTTGTCACCGGCCCATAACACTCGGGCGCGCTCATACTATCGCTGGCCATTCGGCCACGAGCCCCAGCTGCGAGCGGCCAACCAAAGGGACTCCATTGTGTCGCCATCATGACTGGCGAGCAAGCCGTTGGGGCCAACCTTGCAACCGATAGGCGATCGGGCAAGTAAAAGGGGGCCCCTATTGCACGACGATAAGACATCTCGATATGGGCTCGAGTCGACTAACAGGTGGTCGATAGAGGGGACGCTTCAAGCCCGCCAACATCAGATGGCATATCAGGCATCACACGAAACGAAAAAGCCCAAGCAATTTAATTGCTTGGGCTTGGTATGTGGCGGAGAGACAGGGATTCGAACCCTGGGTGGCATTGCTGCCACAATTGATTTCGAGTCAATCCCGTTCGGCCACTCCGGCATCTCTCCGTGGGATGAGATTTTTACCCGAGCTGGACCGAGGATGCAATAAAAATTTCTTAGATATCAAATGGCTGAATCAGCTATCTGGGAGCAGGTTCACAATGCTTCACGCACGGCCTGCGTTGCGAGGCCACTCTTGTATGGCCCTGTATCCACCCGCTCGCACACCTGGCCATTATCCACGTCGTGATATTCCCCCATTGCCATGAGGCGCCTCTTTTTTTTGCTTGGCACTCAAATTTATGGGTGATGCCGATTTTGGCTGGTTTCCTATGTATCCCCAAATCATTGCGGGTGCGCGGCAAGCTGGTAATCATGGGCTGATTGAGGAACAATCGCGCCATCCTGGCGGCTGTGTTGATGATGTTCCGCCCCGATTGAACTGATGGATCTCCTTATGCGATTGCCGAAACTCATGCCCCTCTCCATAACGCCCGCCCTTTCCCTGCTGCTGGCAGCGATCCTGCTCTGCGCCACGCCGGCAGAGGCCAAACGCTACCCGCTGCCACCTGCCGGGAGTCGCCTAATCGGTGAGCTGGAGGATTACATCATCCAGCAGAATGAACATCTGGAGCTGGTTGGCAAAAATACACAAATTGGATTTTTGGCGCTGCTTGAAGCAAATCCGGGTGTAGACCCCTATTTACCCAAGCCGGGCACCCGCTTGACGCTGCCCACCCAGATGCTGCTGCCTGATGTGCCTCGCGAGGGGATCGTCATCAATCTGCCCGAACTGCGCCTCTACTACTTCCCCAAAGGGAAGAACGAGGTCATCGTGCTGCCCATCGGGATTGGCGATATCGGCCGCGAAACACCCGAGATGACCACCACCGTCATCGAGAAGAATCCCAACCCGACCTGGGTTCCCGGCCCCATGGTGCGCAAATCCTGGCTGGAGCAAAAAGGGATCACCCTGCCCGCCGTGGTGCCCCCCGGCCCGGAGAATCCCCTCGGCAAGTTCGCCATGCGCCTTGGCTATGGCAAGCGCGACTACCTGATCCACGGCACCAACAAGGATTTTGGCGTTGGCCTGCGGGTAAGTGCAGGCTGCATCCGGCTGCGACCTGACGATATTGAGGCCCTGTTCAAGATTGTGCCGATCGGCACGCCGGTACGGGTCATCAATCAACCGGTCAAGGTCGCCATCGAACCGGATGGTCGGCGCTGGCTGGAGGTGCACTCCCCGCTCTCCCGCACCGAAGAGGAGCTTGAAAATGGCGCCCCGCTGGTGCTATCTCCGGCCATAGAGAGCTTTATCAGTGCACCTGACGTGATGCAGGATGAGGTGACGGCGGCGCTGGAGAGCAAAAATGGCCTGCCCCGCCCCATCAGCAGCCAACTTGTCAGTGGTTAAGTCACCAGCGCCCGAGTCGCACCGGAGTCACCTTACCTCATGAAATTCCTGCCCCTCCTGCTCCTGTTGGTCTGTCACTCCTTGTGGGCCAAGGACATTCTCTGGATGAACAATGGCGATCGTCTGACCGGCAACATCGAGGAGGTGACCAAACAGTCGGTGCGCATCGCCCTGCCCTACAGCGGCGCAGTCACCGTCCAGCGAGAGGCCATCAAACGCTGGCGTATCGATAAAGAGGACAAACCCAAGGCGACGGCAAAGGGTGGGCTCAAGCTGTTCGAGGATGACCAGGATGAACGCAACGCCTGGCTCTGGACCGGCAGCGGCGATCTCAATGTCAAACTCAAACAGAATGACAAGCAGACCAACAACGTCAACCTCAAGTGGAAAAGCGAGCTGGCCAATCTGGACTGGCGTTACAGCTTCTCCGGTGAATATACCTATGAGACCGCTGACAACGTCACCGACAGCCATGATTATCAGCTCAACCCTACGCTGGACTACTTCTTCAACCAGCAGTGGTTCTTGCGCACCTCACTCGATGCCGAATATGACATGCTGGATAAAGATCGCTATCTCTACATGGACTATGGCTCGGGGCCTGGCTATCGCTTTTGGAACGACAAGCGCCGCCGACTGGAGCTGATGGCCCAAGGGGGGCTAAGTCGGCTCTACTTCCGTGAAGATAGCAAGATCACCGGCGTTTTTCTGGGCGAACGGGTCATAGACTACCCCTTCGCTGGCCTGAACTGGGATTATCGCCAACCTTTCTCCCTCTGGCAGGAGAAAATGGAACTGTTCAGCCAGGGGCGCTATCTGAAATATCTGGCACAACCCTCCCCCTATGTCACCCGTAATCAGGACCTGAAAGGCAGCATAGGGTTGCGCTACTACTTCAATGACCATCTGCGCCTCTCCTGGTCGAGTGAGCTGAATTGGGAAGATGCTGACATCCTTGTCGACACAGGCAGCCCGGAACCCCGCGAGAGCGAATTAAGACACCTGCTCAGCCTTGGCGTCAGTTTCTAGCCCCGGCTCCCCAACACGCAAAGAGGAGCCAATTCGGCTCCTCTTTGCTTTAGGCAGACAGGCTCGCTAGATCAGCCCCCAGGCGGCAATCTGGTAGATCCATACCATCGCCAGCAGGGTGCCGACCAACCCCATGATGACGCCGATGCGCACCATCTGGTGACTCTCCACCAGACCGGTGGCGTGGGCCAGCGCATTGGGCGGGGTACTGATGGGCAGCGACATCCCGAGCGAAACCGAAATGGTGACCGCCAGGATCAGGGTGTGACTACCGCCCCACTCTGCCAGCTCCGGCATACTGACCGCCAGTGCCGCCACCAGTGGCAGCAACAGATTGGCGGTTGCGGTGTTGGACATGAAGTTGGCCATCACCACTGCCAGCAGACAGGCACCAATCAGCACCGCCAGCGTGGAGTATTCGTGGAACGGAATGTGGGTGATGAGCCGCTCGGCCAACCCGGAGTCCTCCAGCGCCAGCCCCAGCGCGATACCACCCGAGACCAGCCAGAGCACATCGAGGGAGATCTTGTGCAGATCGTCCTTGGTGATGATGCCGGTGGTCAGGAACACCGCTACCGGGATCATGGCGACCACGTAGGAGCTCATGCCATGCAGATCCCCCAGCAGCCAGAGCACTATGGTGGTGATAAAGGTGAGGTAGACCACCCAGGCGCGAGGGGTCTGCATAAAGCGCCCCTCAATCTTGAGATCCATCCGCTTGAGGGAACTCGGGAAGAAGCGCCCCAGCAGGAACCAGCCAAGCAGCAACAGCAACACCACAAAGGGCACCGCAAATCCCATCCACTGACCGAACGAGATGGCATGCTCGCCGGTCAGGTATTTGAGGGCCACTGCGTTGGGCGGAGTACCGATGGGAGTGCCGATCCCGCCGAGGTTGGCCGCCAGCGGAATGGCCAGCACAAAGCCGATTTTGGCCGGGTCCTTGTCGGGAAATGCCGCCAGCACAGGGGTAAGGATGGCCAGCATCATGGCGGTGGTGGCGGTATTGCTCATAAACATGGAGAAGGTGGCGGTGATCAACATCAGCCCCAGCATGACGATCCGGGGATCCTGACCAAACGGGCGCAGCAACACCCGCGCCAGATTGACGTCCAGATGGTATTTGGTCGCCGCAATGGCGAGGAAAAAACCGCCGAGAAACAGCATGATGACCGGCGAGGCAAAGGTCGCCATCACCTCGGTGGACTTGAGCAGCTCACCAAACCCCGGTTCGGCCTTGTCGGCAGTCATGAACCAGAGCCCCTTGTCGGAGAGCAGCAGCAGCTCCAGCACGATGATCAGCACCGAGGTGGCGAAGATAGGGATGGGCTCCAGGATCCAGCAGAGGGCGGCCAGCACGAAAATAGCCACGACCCGCTGCTCGATGACGGTGATCCCCTCCAGCGGGATCCAGTGGGTCGGGATCAGCAGGATGGTGAGGCTTAGCAGCAGTGGCAGAATAATCTTGTTATTGATGGGCACTATTGTCTCCAGGATCGGGAGTAAGAAGCCAATAGTGGCATAACATGCTATCGCCTCACGCGGCCAACTCGCCAAAATGAGAGCTGGCTAACTGCACGGCGCACCGTTTTGTGAGTCATATCAAGCTGGGGTCGGCGCGCAATGGCTGACGCCTCAGACCTTGCAACAAACAGGCAAAAAAACGGGCCCGCTGTTCGTTGCACACGACAGCGGGCCCGTTTCACCATTCATACCGATGAGGGGCTCAGAAGTAGATGCGGGTCACCGACTCGATGACGCAACCCGGGCGACGGATCCCTTCGATCTCCACCTTGATCTCTTTGAGCAGCTCCAGCCCACCCTTGATGGGGGTGACCCGGGCCAGCTTGGTGCGGGCGCGGATGTTGCTGTCCACCTTGATGGGGTACGGGAAACGTACCTGATCCAGCCCGAAGTTCACCACCATGCGGGCGGTCGGGAACTCGGGGGTGGCCTCATCGACCGAGCCGGTCAACTGCGGCAGCAGCGCCAGGGTCAGGAAGCCGTGGGCGATGGTGGTCTTGAAAGGCGACTCGGCGGCCGCGCGCTCCGGATCGGTGTGGATCCACTGATGATCCCCGGTCACGGCAGCAAACTGATCGATCATCTGCTGGCTGACGTGCAGCCACTCGCCCACATGGGTCTCTTCACCAATGCGAGCCTGCAGGGCGGCATAGAGCTCGGCAGCCTCGGCTCCCAGCTCCACAGCGGGTTCCTGAGCCACGGCAGGCTGACCGTTGGCCACCCGTGCCACGGTTGCTGCATCCTGTTGCTGCTCGCTCTGGGTCTCGGTTTGCAAGTCCAGTACACGACCCAGCAAAGGGTGAAGATGTGCCTTTTGCTGAAACTCACGCCAGTAGTCGCGGATCGCCGGTGAGAGCCAATCCTTGAGCTCAAAGGGGTGCTGCGCCAAAATTTCGCGCTTGCGCTTCAGAAAATCGACAACTTTCATGTTCCGATCCCTATGTGATTCATTGCCTGTAAAGAGGTCTAACCAGTCCTATTTTATTAAAGTTTCAGCTGTAAGTGCAAAAAAATCTCGGCGTACACCTGTACCAAGGCGGAAGTAACTACTTACACCATGTAAACCAGCACGATCTGCCAATGAGGAAATCGATTGCCAAAGATGCCGCCAGCAGGGGAAATTCGCGGGGCTCATCATGAAAAAGGCCCTCATCGGGCCTTGTGGTGGGGGTCAGCGCGCGCTCGACCAGCCGCTACGCAATCCCTCTTCATCCAGAAAGGACCAGGCGAGGATCCGGCTCACCTTGTTGCCCTGCGCCATGTCGATCACCCGTACCTGACGCGCCCCCACCCGGTTCAACGCCTTTTTCGCCCCCGGCAGATTCTCTTTTTTCGACACCAGCGAGCTGAACCAGAGGCACTGAGTGGCAAACTCCTTGCTCTGGGCGATCATGTTGGCCAGAAACGCCGCCTCGCCCCCTTCACACCAGAGCTCGGCCTTCTGGCCGCCGAAGTTGAGCACAGGGGCGCCTGTCACCTCCTTGCCCAGATTGCGCAGCTTGCGCTCCGTCCCCTTGTTCGCCTCTTCCAGCGACGCATGGAACGGCGGATTGCACAGCGTCAGGGCAAAGCGCTCCTTTGGCCCTATGATGCCGCGAAACACATGGTTGGGGTTTCCCTGCAGGCGACACTCAATCTGATTGCCGAGCCCGTTGCTCTTGGCCAGCAGGGTGGCCGCCTTGACCGAGACCGGATCGATATCCGATCCGACAAAACGCCAGCCATATTCGCGGCAGCCTAGCAGCGGATAGATGCAGTTTGCCCCCACCCCGATATCCAGCACTCTCACCCCCTTGCCGGTAGGGAGCTGGCCTGCGCTCTCGGCCAACAGATCGGCCGCCCAGTGCAGGTAGTCCACCCGTCCCGGGATAGGCGGGCAGAGGTAACCGGTAGGCAAGTCCCAGTGGGCAATCCCGTAGTGATGGGCCAGCAGGGCGCGATTGAGGGACTTCACTGCATCGGGATTGGCAAAATCGATGGTGCGGGTACCGTAGTCATTGATAAATACGTGGACGGCCAACTCGGGAGTTCGCAGGCAGAGCGCCTCAAAGTCGTAACCCGCCTGATGGCGATTACGGGAGTGAAGTCCGGATTTACGGTCGCCCGACTTGGGGCCACCAGCTGATGGGATGCGGGGTTTCATGCTGAGCCTGCCGAAGAAAACGGGCCCACACTATAGTGATTTGACTCGGGAAAGTCTAAACGAGGGCAATAAAAAACCGGGCTATCGAGCCCGGTTCAAGTGAGGTTGGAAAAACAGTCCGTACTGCGAGCCGTTTGTCCAGCCTGACTCAGATATCGATCCGGCGAGCTTGCCAGAACTTGCTGCGCCAGTATTGGCTGTCCAGCTTGGAGCGGGTCACACCGGCTCGAGTCGAGGCGTGAATGAATTCGCCATTCCCGACATAGATACCAACGTGGTTGAGACGACGATTGATTTTGAAGAAGACCAGATCACCTTCGACCAGATCCTGCTTGGAAACGCGCGTCCCTTCGTGAACTTGAGAGCGGGTATCGCGGGGAAGTTCAATACCGACCGCATTGCGAAACACTTCACGGGCGAAGGCGGAACAATCGATACCACGTTCGGTTGTACCACCGTAGCGGTAAGGGGTACCGCGCCACTCTTTGTATACTGTCAGGATTTCATTCACATCGGGTGTCTGGGAAGCTTCCGGTTCAATAACGGGTTCCATCATGGAAACTTCGATCTTGCTCGCGACCTCGGGTTGGGGTGCCGAAGCACAACCCGCCATTCCGAGCGCGACCAGCAGTAGCATCAGGTAGCGCAATCCTTTATCCCCGCAAAATAGTAAATCTTGTTAAAATACGGCCCCAAAGGGCAATTTATAAGGCAACAGCACCCGACTATATCCAAGAATTCTACCGAGGCAAGTGAAAATCCCTATCAAGCTCACATTTTTGCAAGGAAATGCACGATTTTTCATAATTAATGTGATCATGCCCAAACAATATACAATCGCAAAAAGGACCTTTGGCCTCATAGATAACTGGCTTTTATCCCTGCTTCAGCACCTTTTTAAAGTGAAAAATCATGATCGAAACCGATCTTTTTTTGTTAAAACCAGCCAGGGTATGCCAGGCACTGCTTGCTCAATTGCCTGAATGGCTGTCAACCGATGAGCTGCATATCTGGCAAACCATGACCCATCCTGAACGGCGTCAGGAATATCTGGTGAGCCGCGCCCTGCTGCGCCAGCTGTTGTCCGAGAGGCTGCAACGCCCTGCCGCCAGCCTGCAATTTTGCAACGGCCCCCACGGCAAGCCCCAACTGCATGATGATGCTTGGCAGTTCAATCTGAGCCACAGTGGCAGCTGGCTGGTGTTGGCGCTCTGCCCGCAGGGGCAGCTTGGGGTGGATATCGAACTGGGCAAACGGCGGCATCACCCCCTCCCCCTGGCCCGCCGGTTTTATGCACAGAGTGAATATGAGTGGCTCTGCGCGCTGCCTGCTCCAGAGCAGGAGAGTGCCTTCTACCGGCTCTGGTCACGCAAGGAGGCGGTACTGAAAGCCCACGGTGGCGGCATAGCAGCGGGACTGGAGAAGGTGCGGTTTCTCCCGGAGGAAGGGTGGCGACTCGACAACCGGCTCGATGACACCCCTTATCAGGTACAGGATTGGCCCTTTGCCAGCGGCTGGCTCAGTCTCGCGGCGGCAACCCCCGTGACCTTTTACCGGCTTGATGAGCGCTTGAATTGCCAGTCACTCAACCCCATGTTACTCAACACCCTTTCTGAAGAGTCCAACTCATGATCGTCGACATTACTCCCCAGAATTTTCACGCTGAACTGATCGATGCCTCCATGAAGAAGCCGGTCGTCATCTATTTCCATGCTCCGCAGATGCCGGAGTGTCATGGGATGACACCGCTGATCGAATCACTGGTTGGGCCCGCTAATGATCAGGTCACCCTGGCCAAGGTGGATATGAACGATCCCCAGTTGCAACCGCTCGCCAGCCAGCTCGGCCTGCGCGCCCTACCCGCATTGGTGCTGTTCCATCAGGGTCGCCCTGACGAACAGGGGATCATCGAAGGGCCGCAGGATGAAGCCACCCTGCGCCAGTATTTCGCCGCCTTCACCCCCAAAGAAGAGGAAGAGTTGCTGGCCAAGGGGCAACAGGCACTGGCTGACGAGCAGCCCAGCATCGCCTATGCCCATCTGACCAAGGCACACCAGCTGGCCCCTGAACGTCACGACATCAGCCTGTGGCTCATTCAGGCCGCGCTCGACCTCAACCTGCTGGATGAAGCGCAGGAGCGCCTCGGCACCATCCCGATGGTGGCACAGGAAAGTCACTTCCATACCCTGAGCTCACGACTGGCGCTGGCCCTGCAAGCGGCAGACAGCCCGGAACTGCGCGCGCTGGAAGCCCGTCATGCAGAACAGCCTGATGATTTTGGTCTGGCACAAGAACTTGCTGTGCAATACAACCAGGCCGGCCGTCAGGAAGAGGCATTGGAACTGCTGCTGGCGATCCTCAAACGGGACTTGGCATTCGGCGAAGCCAGAAAGACCTATCTCGATATTCTCGCCACTATGGGTAACACACCACAGGCGCAGAGCTACCGTCGCAAACTCTATAGTCTGCTCTACTGATCGGAATCGAACTGGCTGGTAATGATGGGGGAGTGCCGGGAGACCGGCATGACCTCATGGGTCAAGTACGAAGAAGGTACTGTGGGAATAAGGTGCTGTGGGAATAGTGGAGATACTGTGAATTTCAGGCAAAAAAAAATGGCGCAAAACTGCGCCATTTTTTTCGCATGGATTACTTCTTGTAGGAAGTAGCCATGTTGTCGATGCGCTGGTTAGCACGCATAGCTTCTTGCTTGGCTTCGGCAACATCAGCAGCGATTTTGGACTGATCAGCACGAACTGCGCTAACATCTTGAGCCAGTTGGTCAACTTTGTTAGACAGATTCTGAACGGAAGTTTCCAGTTCGCTGGTGTTTGCACAACCGCCCAGCAGAGCGGACAGACCAACAACACCTACCAACAACAATTTTTTCATTTTTAAAGCTCCCTTGAACTCGCCAGACGTTTAGCAAGCGGCGTGATTATGGCACAAAAAAATCCTACTTTGCATAGTCCCCACCACAGATAAATGCATTAAAACCCTCATTTTTTTTTGAATGAACAGTTTTTGTCCAGATTCGTCTAAAAAATGAGTGTCGTGTGGTGGGGGCACGGACAAAGGTTAACCAAATTTTTGCCTTATTACAATTTCGTATGAGGCTCAGGCTGTACGTTCTGACAACAATTGACGATATTGCACCAGATCCTCGATGGTCAGCACCGGCATTTGGTGCTTGCGACCGAACGCAACCAGGTCTGGCAGACGCGCCATCGAGCCATCTTCTTTGGTCAATTCACACAACACACCAAACGGTTTGAGGCCAGCCAGCTGCATCAGATCGACCGTCGCTTCGGTATGACCACGGCGGGTAAGCACCCCACCGGTTCGCGCCCGCAGCGGGAAAACATGACCCGGGCGATGCAGATCACCCGGTTTGGCGCCGTCAGCGATAGCCGCGCGGATGGTGGTGATGCGATCAGCCGCCGAGACACCGGTCGTGACCCCCTGCGCCGCTTCGATGGTCACGGTAAAGGCGGTCTGGTAGTGGCTGGAGTTGGCCTCCACCATCATCGGCAGTTCGAGCTGGCGAACCCGCTCGTCGGGCAGGCAGAGGCAGACGATGCCGGAGCACTCGCGGATCATCATCGCCATCTGTTCATTGGTCATGGATTCGGCGGCGAAAATGAGGTCGCCCTCGTTCTCCCGATCTTCATCGTCGGCCACCAGCACGCCGCCTCCGGCACGCAAGGCAGACAGAGCCGCTTCGACACGGGCAACGGGATCACCGAATTCACTGAGTAGAGACTGATTCATGGTAAAACTCCTAAACAAGACAAGGACCAGAATCAGGGCATGGAAAGGCAGACAGAGACGGGCATGCAGCGGCCAGCCCACAAGGGCCAACACGGCAAGGTCTGTCTTATCCTCTTTCATCCGGACTATGACCGTCGGCTCCGGCATCTCACCGGATCTGCTGACCCCGACCCGGCAATCAGCCAAGTCGGGCGCTCGCGGGCTCCCCGAGTCAATCGGGATACCGCCGGTGGGGAATTGCACCCCGCCCTGAGAATAAGCGCAGACAGCCTAAAGAAAAACGGTTGCAGATACCAGCCAAAATCCCCCGCAGGCTGAAAAGCGTTTCAACATTGCGCCCGGGATCCCGCTCTGCGGCCCGCTCGCCAGCACGAAAGACCATGACTGGCGAATTTCTTTATGGCGCGGATCGGTTTATGGCATAGTTCCCGAAACAAAAAAACAGGGCCCGAAAAGAGAGCCTGAACAACGCTGCCGGCGCAGACAGCAGCGCCAACACCACAAACGGAAAATGACAGAGATGGAAAAGAAAATACTGCTCACGGATTGCCCGGATGCCAAAGGGCTCATCGCCAAGATCACCAACATCTGCTACAAGCACCAGCTCAACATCATCAAGAACGATGAGTTTGTGGATCACGAGAATGGCCGCTTCTTTATGCGTACCGAGCTGGAGGGACGCTTCAACGACGAGACCCTGCTGGCCGACCTCGATGATGCCCTGCCCACCGGTGCCCAGCGCCGTCTGGTCAAGGCGGGCAAGAAGCGCATCGTCATCCTGGTGACCAAAGAGACCCACTGCCTCGGCGATATTCTGATGAAGAACTACGCGGGCGCGCTGGATATGGATATCGTCGCGGTGATCGGCAACTACGACACCCTGGCCGAGCTCACCGGCAAGTTCGATATCCCGTTCCACACCGTCAGTCACGAGGGTCTGAGCCGGACAGAGCATGAGGAGCAGGTTCGCGCCATCATCGACAGCTATGAGCCTGACTATGTGATCCTGGCCAAGTACATGCGGGTGCTGACCCCGAGCTTCGTCGAGGCCTACCCGCGCAAGATCCTCAACATCCACCACTCCTTCCTACCCGCCTTCATCGGTGCCCGCCCCTACCGGCAGGCGTTTGATCGCGGCGTCAAGCTGATCGGCGCCACCGCCCACTTCGTGACCGACGATCTGGATGAAGGCCCCATCGTCGAACAGGACGTGATCCACGTCGGTCATGCCTTCAGTGCGGACGACATGGCCAAGGCGGGTCGGGATGTGGAGAAATCGGTGCTGAGCCGCGCGCTGGAGCTGGTACTGAACGAGCGGGTGTTCGTCTACGGCAACAAGACGGTGGTCTTCAAGTAATTCGCCCACACGGCCCATATGCAAACGCCAGAAACAACAACGGCTCCCGCGGGAGCCGTTGTTGTTTCTGCGCCGAGTGTCAGAGCGGCAGATCGTTTACCGTCACCGCGCCCTTCTCCAGCTTCAGCTCGGAGGTCAGCGCTTGCTTGTCGGCCTTCAGATAACCCATCAGGGTCAGCTGATCGAGCATGGGGGCCAGTTGCGGCACCGCCTTGCCCAGCTTGTCGCTGAGGCTGGCATGCAGCACGCCGGAGAGGGCCTGCATTCCCGCGTCGCTGTTGAACAGCTGCTCCAGCGAAGTGGAGGCCAGCTTCACGTCCCCCTTCATGGTCACCGCCTCACCGTTGAGCTTGGCGCTGAGATCGGCCAGTTCAAGGGTCGCGCCACGTTTGAGCATCTTGTCCAGCGCCTGCTGGATAGCGGCATCTTCAACTCCCTTGCCACCGGCGGCCTGCAGCCCCTGATACCCTTCCAGATCCAGACCGTTGAGGTTGAGCGCCAACTTGCTGTCGGTCACCGCCAGGGTGTCAGTCTCGTTCTCCAGATCCAGCTTGGCAATTTTCATCTGATAGCTGCTGGAGAGGGTCTGGGCATCATCACCGGTCAGCTGAGTCTCGGTAATCATCCCCTGCAGGGCAACCTTGACGCTGTCAGGCAGTTGTACCGTGAGGGCCGAGAGGGTCATCTCGCTCTGGGGCGAGAGGAGCACACCGCTGATCTCGGCAATGTCGGCACTCCCTTTCAGATCGGCAAGCACCAAGTCCATCTTGCTCTGCTCTTCATGGACCGTCATCCCCTGCCAGGTCATGGTGAGGTGACCATTCCCCTCCAGATTGCCGTGGAACTCGCCGCTCAGGGGCAGGAAGCTGAACTCGTCCAGCCCCTGTTTTACCTTGAATTCATTGGCCCAGAAACGGCTGCTGTTACCCTGGGTCCAGAGACTGGTGACCGACTCCAGACCGAGTTCCCACTGCTCCATGCCCAGTGCGGTGAAAACCGGCGCTAGCGTGCCATTATGGGTATCGAGCAGGAGGTAGCTCTTGATGTAGAGCGGCAGGATCTGGCTCTTGACCACCAGTTGCAACTCGATGGACTGACTGCCCTCCAGCTCGCTGTCAATGGCAACCAGCTCCTCCGGCGTCACCACGACCTTCAGGACCCCGTCACGGGTGAAGAGGCTGCTGCTACTCGGCTGCCACTGCATATCGATACCGGTCTCTTGCTCTACCTTGGCGATCTGCTCCGCCATGATGTTGTCGAAGCTGTTGCCCGTGTACCAACACGCAGCCAGACCACCACCTACCAGTGCCGCACCCACGGCGAGGGCCACTATCTTTTTCATATATCCATGTGTCTCCAGGGAGTTGTCACTGCACTCTACGGGGCGGACTCGGGGCTAGGCAAGTCCAATCAGATGGCGAGTCCACTTTCTTGCGGCTCGCCACAACATCACAGCAAGGGGCTGAAGAGATAGAAGATGTTCTCCATCGCCTTCTTGTACCAGGGGCGGGCCTGCCATTGGGCCAGGGTCATCGGGGTGGCTTCCGCCATATAGCCCTGTACCAGCCGGGTCATCTGGGCCACGAACGAGGGGTTATCCACCAGCAGGGTCACCTCGAAGTTGAGCCAGAGGCTGCGCCGATCCAGATTGACCGTCCCCACCAGCGCGAAGTCATCATCCACCAGCACGCTCTTGGTATGGAGCAGACCGGCATCGTAGCGGTAGATCTCCACCCCGGCCGCCAGCAGCTCCTCCATAAAGGCGTTGCAGGCGTAATTGGCCATGATGGAGTCGTTGCGTGCCGGCAACACCAGCTGCACCTGCACCCCGCGCGCCGCCGCCGAACTGAGTGCGGCCGCCAGCGGATCGTCGGGCACAAAGTAAGGGGTCGTCAGCACCAGATGGCTGCGCGCCTGATAGATGGCCAGCAGCAGGCTCTGCTGGATGCAGTCGCCGCCGACGAAGGGGCCGGACGGGATCAGCTGGGCGCGGTAGTTGGTCTGGGGCCAGGCTTCCGGCTCATGCTGCAGACTGTCGAGCAGCCGCTCGCCGGTCTCCATCTCCCAGTCCCAGACAAAGATCGACCACATCAGCGGCACCATGGGCCCCTGCACCCGGATCATGATGTCGACCCACTGGCCGACCCCGGCATCCTGCTTGAAAAAACGGGGATCCACCATGTTCATGGAGCCGGTATAGCCGACCTTGTCATCGATCACCACCAACTTGCGGTGCATTCGCAAATCCTGCCGCTGGAACGGAATGCGCCAGGCGCCGACCGGCAGCACCTCCACCAGCTTGACCCCCGCCTTGCGCAGCTTTTTCGGCCACCCGGAGCGGAAGAAGTGCTTGCTGCCCACCGAATCGAGCAACAAACGACAATCCACGCCGCACAGCGCGACTTCCATCAGTGCTTCACACACCTCGTCGGCATCACCGCCGGGGTGCCAGATATAGAACTCCAGATAGCATGAGAGCGTCGAGCGGCGAATATCCTGAGCAATCTCATGCAGGATCTGGTCGGGTTGGCTGAGCAGAGTCATCCGGTTACCGGAGAGCATGGGCATGGCCAACCGCCCCTGGATCAGATCGTGCAATGGTTGGGCCTTTTCCCCCACCTCGCAGCAATGCTGGGGGAAAAGGCGGGCCAACTGACGAATCCAGATAGCGTAAGGGCGATACATGGCCTGTGCCCGCTCGGCGCGGCGGCGCCCCAACTTGATTTCACCAAACAGCAAGTAAAAGCCGACGCCGGCAAACGGAATGGCGTAGATCAGCGCCAGCCAGGCCAGCGACACCCCGATGGGGCGGCGTTTCATCACTACCCGAAACGACACACCCGCGACGATAACGGTATGAAAAAGCAGTAGCAGCCAGCCCAGAAAGCGGGAGAACAGCAGGTGGAGATCATGTTCCAGACCGTTTAGCAACGGTAACTCCTTTTCATCAACAAACAGTGGTCGGCAGATCCTGCCAGTCAGGAATGGTATGCTGTAAGGCAAATCCATTCTATCAGGTTGCCCCCATGATTCTGCAATCCATGCTGCTCAGCCTGGCCATGCTAGGTCAAGGCTCATATGACATCAATGAGCAGCAGATCAATCAGTACCTGCAATCCCAGGTGCAAGTCGACAAACAGCTGGAGCTGCCCGGCATCATAAAGGCCCATGTGAAGCTGGAGCAGAGCGATGTCCAGATTGGCCGTCAACAGCCAGACACCGCCCGAGTCTATGGCAAGGGCAAGCTCAAGATCGCCCTGCCCGACAATACCGAATATGACGCCCGCCTGCAGATGACCTATGAGGCAAGACCCCGCTATGACAAGAGCCAGAGCGCGCTGTTTCTCGACAACATGAAACTGGTGGAGTACAAGCTGGAACCGGAGGCGGCAGAGAGAAAGTTCGGCATGATGCTCGGTATGCTGCTGCAGAGCATGGAGAAGCGTCTTGAGAGCAAACCGGTTTACCGACTGGATGACAAGGATCCGCAACAAGCCTGGCTGAAAGAAAACCTGCTGGGGCTGGAGCTGTCACCGGGCAAAATCCACCTGCTGACCAGACCCCGCTAGCCCGCTCAATTCAGGAGGGGCTGGCTGGTATCCCGTACCAGCAGCTCCACCTGATAACCCTGCTGCTGCTGTTGCTCATAAAGGGAGAAGAGTGACCCGCTCAATTGGTTGAGGGAGATATCGGCAAAACCGGCCTTGAGATAGAAGGGTTTCTCGAAAGGCAGTACCTGACAGACTACCGGTTTGTCCTCCAGACCGTGACAGGCGTGCTGCAACAGCCGTGAACCCAATCCCAGCGACTGGTAGTGAGGCAACAGACGAAAGCCGCACAGATGATAAAACTCCTCCTCGTCCCGCAACCGAACCGCCCCCACCAGCCAGTGAGCATCACGTACGACAAAGACCCGCTCTGCCAGATCCGGCACATAGTGGGAAAAAGTCGTCTCGTAATAATCCTTGATGAGAGAGAGATCGGCGTCACAGTACTCCTCGAAGATGAGTTCCATCGCCAGCATTCCTGACACAAAAAATTCCTTTATAATCAGTAGATAAGATAGATTGAAACTAACTAGCCAGACCAGCTTACACCAGCAAGATAGCATGCCTTTTATTAACAAAAAAGCGAGCATGCTGGAGCACTTCCCTAAGACGCTTATGACCATTAGCTACCGGAAAATTCCACCTTTTGGCGCCTCTCCTGGCCATACTCCGGCATCCCCCCGTCCCTCGGTCAAATCCCCCCTCCACTTCACAACTCCCTGTTTGTACGCTTGTTCTGCACTCGCCATGGTGCTTTACTCAACATGATGATCCAGGGAAGGAGTGTGACGGTTGAAAGCATGGATGCTGGCAGGCCAGATGGTGTTGATCCCCTTGAGTGGATGGAGCCAGACGCCCCCTCCCGCGGAGGTGGTCTTCCTGACCGCAGCCCCCTCTCCCTTGCGCCCGGTCAATCATGCTGCGCCCGCCCCACAACCCGAAACCACTCAAACAGCGGCAACCGCCGCTGGCGGCAAGAAGCAGATCCAGGTCTATAAATCGGTGCAGCAAAACGGGGTAGTACGTTACTCCGATATGGCGCCCGAACAGGGCCATTACGAACTGCTGCTGTTCAACGACTGCTTCGCCTGCGACCCCATATCCAGCGTCAACTGGCAGACCACAGGACTGTTTCTCTATGACTATGCCAGCACCATCAAGGCAGCAGCAAAGACCTATCAGGTTGAGCCTGCGCTGATCCGAGCGCTCATTCACGCCGAATCGGCTTTCAATCCACTGGCGGTCTCCCGCAAGGGGGCGATGGGGCTGACCCAGCTAATGCCTGCTACGGCGCGGGAGCTGGGGGTCGGCAATGCCCTGCTGGCGGAGCAGAATATCTTCGGCGGGGTGAAATACCTAGCGGGACTGCTCAAGCAGTATGACGGCAACATTGCGCTGGCGACCGCGGCCTACAACGCCGGGGCGGGCGCAGTACAAAAACATGGCGGCATCCCACCCTATGCGGAAACGCGCGCTTATGTGGAGCGCGTCCAGTTGCTCCATCAGCGCTACAAAGAGATGCTGCAGGCCAAGGGACTCTGACGTTTGGCTTGGTGAGTTCTCTTATCTCACTCCTCCAGAAACAAAAAACACGCCCTCAGGCGTGTCGATACCACACTTTGTTTCGCAAATGATTACTTCTGCTCCGTCGCCACCAGGCGATAAGCCAGCGCACCCAGAATGGCACCGACAATCGGGGCAACCCAGAACAACCACAGCTGGCTGACCGCCCAGTCACCGACAAACAGCGCAACGCCGGTACTGCGGGCCGGGTTGACCGAGGTATTGGTCACCGGAATGCTCACCAGATGGATCAGGGTCAGGCACAGGCCGATGGCAACCGGAGCAAGCACAGCTGGCGCACGGCTGTCGGTAGCGCCCATGATGACGAACAGGAAGAAGCCGGTCATCACAGCTTCGCACACCAGTGCCGCCATCATGCTGTAGCCGCCCGGAGAGTGCTCACCGTAGCCGTTGGAGGCAAAGCCGGCGGAGAGATCAAAACCGGCCTGACCGCTGGCAATCACGTAAAGCACGGCAGCGGCGGCAATGCCACCCAGCACTTGCGCCACGATATAAGGCAGTACACCGGATGCCGGAAAACGACCACCCGCCCACAGACCGATGGTGACGGCCGGGTTGAGATGGCAACCGGAGATATGGCCGATGGCATAGGCCATGGTCAGCACGGTCAGGCCGAATGCCAGCGATACGCCCAAGAGGCCGATCCCCACATGGGGGAAGGCTGCAGCCAGCACGGCACTGCCACAACCTCCCAATACCAGCCAGAAGGTTCCCAAAAACTCTGCTGCAACAGGTTTCACTGTATGTCTCCCGATAAGATGAGATAAAAAGGCCCGCAAAGGGGCCATGCGTTAACACGCGCAGCATTATGGGAGCAGCAATAGCCGATGCGAACCCGGTTACCAGTCGCCAGAAAACGTGACTCAAGTCACAATTGGTTGATTAATAGAGATATTTATCAGTAGCAAGCCACACAGAGGCTGTTGCCAACAAGGAGCCTCATGCGACAACTTATGACTCCAAAGGCCTGTTCTGTCTATTTGTTGATCAACAATTCAGGGCCACACCAGCGGATCACTTGATCGGCGAAAAACGGCTGACCACCTGACCCTGATGCTCAATCCACTCCATGAACATGGCGACTGGACGGGCATAGACGGCGCCATCCTGTTCCGACTGATAGATCACCAGCTGCTCGCCTGTCTCGGTATGGCTGGCCAGGGTCAGCACCTGATAGTAGCCCCCCTTGAAGTGACGATAGCGACCGGGTGTGGGTGCATGCATGGGATACCTCTGCAGATAGAACAGGACGGGAAAGGGGAAATATGCGCTGGCCAGTGCCAGTTGTATCAGCTTTTTCTCGTCGGAAATGACGATGAAGAGGCTTTTTTACACAAGCCAATCGTGCCAGAGAGCGTGAAGATTTCAACACAGTAGAGTAGCTTTGTTAATCACTCCCCCATCTTTCACTGGTGAACCTTGCCAAGCACAAACGATCGTGCTGAATTTAACCTTTTAATAACTCTGTTTTGGGGCTAAAAATCAGGAATATCTACTAAAAAGAAGATTGTTCTAGCATTCAATTCTGTGAAGAATAGGGGAAAAGATATTTGATACTAAAAACCGCCTTTTTCGCCAACGCGTCCCTGTGGGGAAGGAATCACTGTCACCATGTTCACAATCGACAAGTCGCACAAGCTCGACGATGTCTGCTATGACATCCGCGGCCCGGTGCATAAAGAAGCTCGCCGCCTCGAAGACGAAGGCCACCGCATTCTCAAGCTCAACATCGGCAACCCGGCCCCGTTCGGCTTTGATGCGCCGGAAGAGATCATCAAAGATGTGATCCTCAACATGCCCCAGAGCCAGGGCTACTGCGACTCCAAGGGGCTCTTCTCCGCCCGCAAGGCGGTGATGCAGTACTACCAGCAAAAAGGGATGCGCAAGGTCGACATCGACGACATCTACATCGGCAACGGCGCCAGCGAGCTGATCGTGATGGCGATGCAGGCGCTGCTCAACAACGGCGACGAGATGCTGGTGCCCTCCCCTGACTATCCGCTCTGGACCGCCGCCGTCACCCTCTCCGGTGGCCATGCGGTGCACTATCGCTGCGACGAAGGGGCTGACTGGTACCCGGATCTCGACGACATCCGTGCCCGCATTACCCCTCGCACCCGCGGCCTGGTGCTGATCAACCCCAACAACCCGACCGGTGCCGTTTACGGCAGCGAGTTCCTGCTGGAGGTGATCGAGATCGCCCGCCAGCACAACCTCATCATCTTCGCCGACGAGATCTACGACAAGATCCTCTACGACGATATCTCCCACACCAGCGTCTGCACTCTATGCGACGACGTGATGGTGGTGACCTTCAACGGCCTCTCCAAGGCCTACCGTGCCTGCGGCTTCCGTCAGGGCTGGATGGTCATCACAGGTCCCAAAGGCCGTGCCCGCGGTTACATTGAAGGGCTGGAAATGCTGGCCTCCATGCGGCTGTGTGCCAACGTGCCGATGCAGCACGCCATCCAGACTGCGCTTGGCGGCTACCAGAGCATCAACGAGCTGATCCTGCCGGGCGGCCGCCTGCGCAAGCAGCGGGACAAGGCGTGGGAGCTCTTGAACGAGATCCCCGGGGTCTCCTGCGTCAAACCCAAGGGGGCGCTCTACATGTTCCCGCGCCTCGACCCCAAGGTGTATGACATCCGCGATGACCAGAAGATGGTGTTCGACCTGCTGCAGCAAGAGAAGCTGCTGCTGGTGCAGGGCACAGGTTTCAACTGGCCGGCACCGGATCACTTCCGGCTGGTGTTCCTGCCCCGCGAAGAGGAGCTGGAAGATGCCATCGGCCGCCTCGCCCGCTTCCTCAAGGGCTACAAGCAGTAAGCAAAGCTCATGAAAAAGGCTCCCGCGGGAGCCTTTTTGTTATCTGTGGTTTTATCCGTGCCATCAGCCGTGCAGCAGAGCTCCGGCCACCAGCACCGCCATTGTGATGAGGGCTACGCCGATGATAAAGGGCAGCACCCAACGCACGAAGCGATCGTAGGGGATCTTGGCGAGCGCCAGACCGGCCACCAGATGAGCGGCGGTGGGGGCAAACAGGTTGATCCAGCCGGAGGCGGACTGATAGGCCGTGATCACCAGATCCCGGGAGATACCGGAGAAGTCAGCCAGCGGCCCCATCAGCGGCATGGAGACGGTCGCCAGCCCCGAGGTGGAGGGGATGAAAAAACTCAGGATGATGTGCACCAGATAGGCCATCAGGATGAAGACCGATGAGGAGAGTCCGGTCACCAGCCCCTCGGCCCAGTGCAAAATGGTGTCGATGATGACGCCCTGCTCCATCACCACATAGATGCCGCGCGCCACCGCCACCACCAGCGCTACCCCGATGAGATCCCGAGCGCCGCTCAGGAAAGTCGCCACATAGTTGGACTCCGGCATCCGGTTGATCAGCGCAATCAGGATGGAGGCACTGAAGAACAGGGTCGAGAGCTCGTCAAACCACCAGCCAAAGGTGGGCAGCACGTCGATCCCCAAATCCGACCAGGGCACCACCGCGTAAATCATCAGCAGGAAGGTGCCGAAGAAGACCAGCATGGTGAGTTTCTGCTTGCCGGTGAAGGCGAGGTTGCCGCTCTTCATCTGGGAAAACTCGTCGTCATAGGCGATGTCGGCCAGCACGGAGCGGGACTTGTCCTGCTGCACCTGCTTGGCGTAGCGCATCACGAACCAGGAGGCGAAGATCACCAGCAGCAGCCACTGCACAACCCTAAGGCCAATCCCCTCACCGATGGGGATACCGGCAAAGCCCGAGGCGATACCGGTGGCAAACGGGTTGACGGTGGAGGCGAGCACCCCGACCCCGGAGCCGAGCAGGATAATCCCCGCCGCCACCATGCGATCGAAGCCCGCCGCCATCATCACCGGCACGATCAGCGCCCAGAAGGCTACCGTCTCCTCTGCCATGCCGAAGGTGGAGCCGCCGAGGGCAAACAGGGCGATCAACACAGGAATTAGCAACCGCTCACGCCCGGCAAAGCCACGCACAATGGCCCCAACCCCGGCATCCAGCGCACCGCTCTGCATGGTCACCGCGAGAAAACCGCCGATGATGAGCACGAACAGCGCCACATCGGCCGCCTTGTGAAAACCCTGGATGGGCGCCTTGAGCACCTCGAATACCCCTTGCGGGTGGGCGGGTAACTCGGTGTAGCTGCCGGGTACAGGCAACAGCCGCTCGTCGCCGCTGTAATCGGCCACGGCCGCTGCCGCAACCGGCTGCTGGGTCTTGGCGGTGACATAGTCATATTTGCCCGCTGGCAGCACCCAGGTCAGGGCGGCCATCAGCGCGATGATGATAAAAAGCAGGGTATAGACAGTGGGGAGTTGGCGCTTCTTGGGCGCCTCGTTTGGAGTGGTCATAGCTTCCGTTCCTCGGCAATGCCGTCTGTGATCCGATCAGCGCAAGACTAGCGGGTTTGATATGGGAAAAAGGTGATCGCTGATAATAAAATTCCGCAAATTAGCGGAATGTTTGCCAAAAAAACAGGGCCCCGCGGGGCCCTGTTTTCACTTGAGTCAGACTCAGAGCTCGACCACGTCGAATTTCACATCCGGATTTACATCCGCATCGTAATCGACCTCGTCCAGACCGAAACCGAACAGGCGCAGGAACTCCTGCTTGTAGCCGGTGTAATCAGTCAGCTCGGAAAGATTCTCGCTGGTGATGGATGGCCACAGGTCGCGGCAGGTCTGCTGCACATCTTCGCGCAGTTCCCAGTCATCCATACGGATGCGAGCCTGATCGTCCAGCGCCATGTCGGAGGCGTAGAGACGGGTGCGCATCATGCGATCCACCTGCTCCATGCACCCCTCGTGAATGCCCTTCTCCTTCATGATCTTGAAGGCCATTGAGATATAGAGCGGCATCACCGGAATGGCGGAAGAGGCCTGAGTCACCACGGATTTGAGCACGGCCACGTGAGCGGTGCCGCCCTTGGCAGCCAGATCGCCACGGATGGCGGCAGCGGCGCGGTCCAGATCTTCCTTGGCGCGGCCCAGAGTACCGTGCCAGTAGATTGGCCAGGTCAGATCGGTACCAATGTAGGAGTAGGCCACGGACTTGGCGCCGTCAGCCAGCACGCCGGCATCACGCAGGGCAGCCATCCACAGCTCCCAATCCTGACCGCCCATGACGGTGATGGTGTTCTGGATCTCTTCCTCGTTCGCCGGCTCGACGGTGGCGGTGATGATCTGATCCTTGTTGGTATCGATGGCGGTGGTGGTGTAGACCTCACCGATCGGTTTCAGGGCAGAGCGCACCACTTCGCCGGTTTCCGGCATCTTGCGCACCGGAGAGGCCAGGGAGTAGACCACCAGATCAATCTGACCCAGATCCTGCTTGATAAGCTCGATCACCTTGG
This sequence comes from Aeromonas sp. 600282, assembly GCF_049175755.1. Classification (NCBI taxonomy): domain Bacteria; kingdom Pseudomonadati; phylum Pseudomonadota; class Gammaproteobacteria; order Aeromonadales; family Aeromonadaceae; genus Aeromonas; species Aeromonas sp. 600282. Next base: position 28,846 of record NZ_JAAKVR010000003.1, read on the forward strand.
CGCGGCACTCGTTGGAGAAGGCATCGCCGTTGACGCTCTTGGCGTAGAGGCCCGCCTCTTTGGCTGCCTTGTCGAAGGCGGCAGAGTTGTACCAGCCAGCGGTACCGGTCTTGGACTCGGTGCCCGCTTTTTCAAAGAAGACGCCGAGGGTGGCGGCGCCGCTACCGAAGGCAGCCGCAATCCGGGAGGCCAGGCCATAACCGGTGGAAGCGCCGATCACCAGCACCTTCTTGGGGCCATTCTCGATGGTGCCCTTAGCCTTGGTGTAAGCAATCTGGCGACGAACATTGGCTTCACAACCGACCGGATGAGTGGTGGTGCAGATAAAGCCGCGAACCTTGGGTTTGATGATCATATGGGGTCTCGGATCCGTTTAATGGATGAAATCGGGGCATAAGATACCTCATCTTGCCGCGATAAGGTGCTCTGATGTGTTGAACTGCGGCAAAAATGGGCATCCGAAGGTGGCCATCATGGTCCATGCCATGGTGCCACCTCACGGCAACTAGCAGGCAATGCGGGTAATGTGGCCATCCTGCAGCTTATAGAAGGCATCTTGCGGCAACTCCTGTGACCAGGTCGCCTCATAGCCGAGATCGGCATAGACGCCGCGCAACATGGCACCGAGCAGACCGTGGGAGATAACGATGGCACGCTCGGCGATCGCGGGATCCTGCAACCACAGGTGCGCCCGGCGCTGAATACTCTCGAAGCTCTCGGCCCCCGGTGCCTGCAGATACCAGTCCCCCTTGCCGATATCGAGCTCGGGATGAGCGAGCCGCAGCACCGGGATCTGGCAGCTCTCCCACTCTCCCATCCCCAGCTCCATCAACCGATCGTCCCAGATGATGCGATCAGCTGACAGTCCCAACTGCTCGCACACCAGCTGCGCAGTCTGACGAGCACGGCCGAGCGGGCTAGCATAGACGGTCCAGCGGGCAGGATCCGCCAGTTCGCCAGCAAGGCGCCGCCCCATGGCGATGGCTTGCGCCTCACCCTTGTCGGTCAGATCGGAGTTGCAACGCCCCTGCAGACGCTGCTCAGCATTGAAGCGGGTCTGGCCATGGCGCAGCAGATAGATGAGTCGAGACATGATTTCTCCAGCACGTTCAGAGAGATAGAAAAATAAAGGGGGAAAATGATAGCAGATGAGCCCGAAGGATGGCCCGAACAGAGAGGCTAAAGCGGGCGTAAAAAACGGGTCAAGACTGACCCGTTTGCTGCCAATTTGGCCAGAGTGTGTCGGCTCAGCCCTTCTTGATCTCCCGCAGATAGCGGTAGATGGAGTGGACCGAAATGCCGAGCTGGCGCGCCGCAATCTGGGCGCTGTCTTTTAACTCGAAGATCCCCATGTCGTGCAGCTGGTTGACGATAACCCGGGTCTTCTGGGACGGGGGCACCGCCTCGTTGCCTCGCACCTCGGCACTGACGGTGTCGATGGTGCTGTTGAGCGCTTCGTCGATGTTGCGGGCGAACACCTCCGGGGTGGCATGGCTCTCGTGGGGGTGCATGCACTCCGGCATCATGGTGCGCAGCACGGATTGCAGCGGGGCATCCATGTCGCTGTTGATACAGAGCAACCCGATGGCCCTGTGCTCCCCGTTGCGGATCACGGTAGTAATGGAGCGCAGCGTCTTGCCGGTGGCACACTTGGTCATGTAGGGGCTGGAGATATCCTGCCCGCTCTTGAGCTTCATCATCGCCAGGTTGGTGATGGGGGCGCCGACACTGCGGCCGGTGATATGGCCGTTGGCAATCTTGACGATCGAGGGATTGCGCGCATCCAGACTGTGGAGCAGCACTTCGGTGTGCTGACCATACATGGCGGCGATGCCGTCCACAATGTTCTCCATCGACTTGAGGATCTCAAAATCGCTCGGACTCAACTCTTGCAGCTTCACAATGGGACCTTCTTGCAAGGGTTGCTGCCGGACAATAGACGCCGGGCAGCAACCGACAGGGACATCAGGCGGACATGATATCAATAATGGTGCTGTCTGTGGCAGACATGCCCTCCTTCACCATCTGACCCACGTTACGGATGGTCTGATCCACGTCACCGGCGACGATCCCCTGCCCCGACACCGAGTGGCTGTTGAGGGCCATCAGGAAGCCGCGCACCGCCGCACCGGAGGAGGTACTCACCTTCATGGCGCAGGAGGCTTTCGCCCCGTCACATACCATACCGGCACTGTCGCTCAGCACGTTCTGGATGGCGAAGCAGGATTGCTCGAAGCTGCCGCCCGCCAAATAAACCATTGCCATGGAGGCGGCCGCGCTGGTCACGGTATTGCCACAGAAGGCCGACAGCGGCGGATAGTGGGACTTGATATAGATGGCGCCCAGATGGCTCATGATGAGGGCGCGAGCCAGCTGCTCTTCGCTGGCCGCAAAGCGCTCGGCAATCACCATCACCGGAATGGTGGCGGCAATGCCCTGGTTGCCGCTGCCAAAGTTGCTCATGGCTGGCAGGGTCGCCCCCCCCATGCGGGCATCAGAGGCAGCCGCCGTCATCATCACGATGCGGTTCATCACATCCTCACCGATAAGACCGGCATTGATGTTCTGCTGCATGGTGCGGCCGATCTCGAGGCCATAGGGGTTGTTCATCCCCTCGGCAGAAAGCTTGCCGTTAAGCTCGGAGGCTTTGAGGATGAACCTGATCTGCTCGAACTCCACCTGGGTGGCGAACTCGTAGATGGCGGCGATGCTGATATCGACGCCATCGCAGATGGAACCGGTGGCGCCGCCCTGGCTCTGATCGGCGGTGAAGGTCACCTCGCCATCGCGGCGCTGCTCGACGATGCGGGTATGACCGCCGCAGAGGGTCACTTCGGCGCTGTGTTCTTCACCCTTGTCATCAGAGCCATAAACGGTCACGCGGCAGAAGATAAACTCGGGGGCGGCGGTGCGGCTCACCTGCACCTTGCCGGCATCGATCAGCTGCTGGGCACGCTCCACCTGTGCTGGCTGGATCGCGGCCAGCACTTCCAGCCCGGCGTCGGCGTTACCGCCGATGGCACCGGCCGCGGCCGCAATGGCCAGACCGATCTTGCCGGTGCCCGGCACATAGACACCCATCGAGTTTTTATAGAGATTGTCCGACACCGCAACCTCAAGGCGACCGGGCTCACACCCCAGTTGCCGAGCGGCGACAGCCGCGGCATAAGCGGCGGCGATTGGCTCGGTACAACCCAGCGCTGGTTTGACAACCTGTTGAATAATCTGCAGATACTGCTGCCACGCTTGTTTCATCACTTGAACCTTTTTATCAGCATTAACGAGCGATATGGGCGATCGCTTCCACTTCAACCTTGACGCCCATCGGCAGATCCTTCACTGCGAAGCAGCTGCGCGCCGGACAATCTTTCTGGAAATAGGCTTTATAGACCTCGTTGAACGCGGCAAAATCGCTGATCTCGGCGAGGTAGCAGGTGGTTTTGAGCACGGTATCCAGCGAGCCGCCTGCGGCTTCCAGCACGGACTTCAGGTTTTCCAGTGACTGGCGGGTCTGGGCGGCAATCCCCCCTTCCACCACACCACCCTGCTGCTTGCAGACCGGCAACTGACCGGAGGTAAAGATAAGGTCGCCATAGGCAGTGCCGTGGCTGTAGGGACCGATAGCGTCAGGTGCCGCTGCTGCTGTGATGATGCGTTTCATATAGCCACTCCTGTTTGTGCAATTTTTTTTGCAATCGTGAATCTCATTCCGTTCAACATTATTTGCTTTTTATTTTATCCATTCAACAAAAAGATACAAAAATGGCGTTTAAAGGCACCTTTCGGCCTCAATATAAACCGTGATCATCATCCTGATTTGAACAAAAGTACTCTTATGGGCATTGTTTATGACGGTTTCATTCAACTATATTTGCGCCGCTTTCCCACATCCCTACAAAAAAGAAGGTTTTAATGGACGCGCATAGCACTACACTAGCCAGCCCCGCGATGGGCACGCTGGAATGGAAAGAAGCGGTTCGCTTCGACAGCACCGACTGGGGCTGGATCATCATGAGCATCGGCATGGCCATCGGCGCGGGGATCGTCTTCCTGCCGGTACAGGTGGGGCTGATGGGCTTGTGGGTCTTTCTGCTCTCGGCAGTGATCGGTTACCCCGCCATGTACATGTTCCAACGCCTCTTTATCAACACCCTGGCCACCTCGCCGGAGTGCAAGGATTACCCCAGCGTCATCACCGGCTACCTTGGCAAGAACTGGGGTGTGCTGCTCGGCGCCCTCTACTTCGTGATGCTGGTGATCTGGGTCTTCGTCTACTCCACCGCCATCACCAATGACAGCGCCTCCTTCCTGCAGAGCTTCGGCGTTACCGACGGTCTGCTCTCCGAAAACCCGCTCTACGGTCTGGTGCTGATCTGCGGTCTGGTGGCACTGGCCTCGCGCGGCGAAAACCTGCTGTTCAAGATCTCCACCTTTATGGTGCTGACCAAGATCAGCGTGGTGGCCGTGCTCGGCCTGATGATGGTGGACAAGTGGGATGCATCCAACATCACCGCCATGCCCGCTGCCGGTGACTGGATGAAGGATGCCATCATCATGCTGCCCTTTACCCTCACCTCCATCCTCTTTATCCAGAGCCTGAGCCCCATGGTGATCTCCTACCGCTCGCGGGAAAAGTCGCTGGAAGTGGCCCGCTTCAAGGCGATGCGCGCCATGAATATCGCCTTCGGCATCCTGTTCGTAGTTGTGTTCTTCTACGCGGTCTCCTTTACCCTTGCCATGGGACACGATCAGGCGGTCAAAGCCTCTGAAGAGAACATCTCCGCACTGGCCATGGTGGCCCAGGGGATGCCCGGCCAGACTCTCAAGCTGCTCAGCCTCACCCTCAACATCTTCGCGGTGATGACCGCCTACTTCGGCGTTTACCTCGGTTTCCGTGAAGCCTGTCAGGGTCTGGCGATGAACCTGCTGCGCCGGGTGCTGCCGGAAAACCGCATCAACAAAGGATTGGTCGGCAAAGGGATCATGGTGTTTACCGTCATGCTCTCCTGGGGTGCCATCGTGCTCAACGCCCCGGTACTGAGCTTCACCTCTATCTGCAGCCCCATCTTCGGCATGGTGGGTTGTCTCATCCCGGCCTATCTGGTCTATCAGGTACCGGCGCTGCACAAGTACAAGGGCACCTCCCTCTACATAATCATCGTCACCGGCCTGCTCCTTTGTGTCTCGCCCTTCCTGGCGTTCAACTGATCGATTGCAAACGCCCTCCTTATCGACTTCGGGCCACCTTCGGGTGGCCCGTTTTTTATTGGCGCAACCCGCCTCTCTGTCGCTGCGGCTGCCAAGTCACCCCGCGGGGCAAAAAGCCAAGGGGATCACAACTTGCAAGCTGACCTCCCCCAAGGGGTCTGGTGCGGAGTAATATTCAGGCATCACCGCATGCACCCGTCTTATCGGTTATCGAGGCCTCATATGAAATGGATTTTCAACCCGGCCATCAAGCTGGGCAATCAGCTCTCCTTCAAATACAAATTCCTGCTCTGGTCCTGCCTGATGCTGCTGCCACTGGCCTACAGCATGACCAATCTGCTGGGGCGGCTGCAGGATGACAACGCGCAGGCCAACCGCGAGCTGGCGGGAGTGGTCAATCTCGCCCCCGTACCCGCTATCGAGCAAGCCCTGCTAACCCATCGCAATCTGGTGACCCGTCACGCCTATGAGGTGGATCCGGTCGGTGACGATCAGGTCAAGGCGGCCGCACAAACAGTTGATCAGAGCCTGCAAGCCTTTGCCGACACCCGCCAGAACAACCCCTCCTTTGAGGTGATCCAGCAGGGCTGGGCCGCCCTGCAGGGCGAAGCGGGCAAGCTGGAAGTGGAGCAGAGCAACCTGCGCCACGACAAGCTGCTGACCGAGGTGCGCCATCTCTACAAGCACATTACTGCCAGTAGCAGCCTGATCCAGGATCCGTCGCTCGGTACCTACTACATGGTGATCCTCGCCAGCGAACGGTTGCCGCAGCTGCGCGACTTGCTGGCCCAGGTGCGGGATCGCGCTGCCACCATCGCCGATTTCGGCCTGTTTCAGGCAGAGGGCTACAGCGGCCTGCGTTTTCGTCTCGACCTTATCAGCGCCACCCTGCAGGAGCTGGAGGCCGATCTGACCCTGCTCTACCAGATCGAACCGGCATACCGCGCCGAGCTGGGTCAGCAAACTGATGCTCTGATACAGCTGGTGCGTCAGGGGGTCGAGACCATGGAAAACAAGATGATGAAGGATCAGCTGGTGCAGCTCTCCACCAAGGAGGTACAGGCACTGGGGGATAAGATGGACGAGGCTATCAGCGCGTTGGCAGGCCAGGTACGCCAGCGGCTGGAGGCCGACCTGCATCAGCGGCTGGCCGCCAACCAGCGCCACTTCTGGTGGGTCACAGCGCCGCTGACCGTCAGCTTGCTGCTCTACCTCTACCTGATGATCGGCGCCTATCTCTCCCTGCGCGAAACCGTAGGGCGGGTGCGTGATATTGCCGCCCGGGTCAACGCCCAAGATCTCAGCCAGCATATCGAGATCGTCGGTCAGGACGAACTGGCCGCCATCAGCCACGATTACAACGTGACGCTGGAGACCCTGCGCACCCTGATGCTGCGAGTGCGGGAAAATGGCGTCACAGTAGTGGAGAGCGCTACCGAGATCGAAGCGCGCACCTGCCGCTCACAGGAGGTGATTGCTGATCAGCAAGGAGAGACCCATCAGGTCGCCACCGCCATCAAGGAGCTGGCCGCCACCTCACAGGACATGGCGGGCAACGCCCTGCAAGCCGCCCGCATGACCCAGGAGGCGCAGAACGTGGTCGGTCAGGGCGAGGATGTGGTGGAGCGCACCATCAAGGCCATCGACCATATCAACCGCGAGGTGCTGCGCACCGCCGATACCATAGGCCAGCTGGAGCAGCAGTGCAGCCAGATTGGCGGCGTCATCAGCGTGATCCGCGGCATCGCCGAACAGACCAACCTGCTGGCCCTCAACGCGGCCATCGAAGCGGCCCGAGCCGGTGAGCAGGGTCGCGGCTTTGCGGTGGTGGCCGACGAGGTGCGGTCTCTTGCCAACCGCACCCAGGGGGCTACCGTCGAGATCCAGCAGATGATTGAACAGCTGCAATCCGGCGCACGCGCCTCGGTCACCGCCATGTCGGCGGCCAGCCATGAAGCGCAGGAGGGGGTCGGGCTGGCGCAGGAGGCAAAACAGGCCTTCGGTGCCATCACCGAGAAGGTGGATCGGATGGTCGATACCAACGCCATCATCGCCAGCGCCATCGAGCAGCAGGGTGCGGTGGTAAACGAGATCGAACGCAACGTGGTGCGCATCTCGGATGGCAGCGACGAGGCGCTGCAAGTAGCCAACGCTGCCCGCGATGCAGCCCGCCAGATCCACCAGCTCACCGAACAGCTGCGCGCCATGGTACAGAGCTTCGTGCTCTGAGCCAGCGCCCGCCCCCACTCCATCGCCAGCCCCTACCGGGGCTGGTTTTTTGCAAATTCAGACGATCAGGCAGCATTGTTTTTCTTGGCGAAAAAAGTATCGACTAACCATTGTGCGATGAGGATAAAGCGGAGTAATCTTCAGCCACAACAAGATTCGAACGTTACCTTTTTGCCAGCCACAGGCCCGGGGATCAGTTCGACGCCCGATAGGCAGTTCGACAAGAGTTCGGCGAGAGGAAGCTCGCATCACGACACAACCGTTCAGGCGAGGTATCGCACATGGCGAAGTACCAGTTTTTCTCTATCCCGGCCTCCAACCGGCAGCAGTACACTTTTATCGACATGGCCTCCCCCACCTTCCTGCCCGAGAAAGCGGCGCTGCTGACGCAGGGGTTCGAGGTGGAAGAGGATTTTATCGACGCAGCTAACCCGCGCGAGGCGGTGGAGAAGTATCGCTCCAACTTCCTCTATGTGGCCGATGAGATAGGCAAGTCCGATAGCACCTATGCCGCAGCCGTCGCCATGCTGGAGATTGGCAAGGGGCTATTAGGCAATAAAACCCGTCGAGATTAGGTACAACGGTAAAGAGTCGTGGCCATCGTGGCAACGCACCCGATGGCCATATGGCAAGACATCAATTCGGTAAGTCAGAAGCGCCCCAGCTGCTGGAGCATCTCGATCAGCTCCTCTTCGCTGCTCGGCTCATAGGCCAGCTGAAGGCTCGGCGCGGCGCCTCCCATCAGCATATAGACGTTGGTGCTGCAGTGGTCGTAGTGATACCACTTACCGTCGATACAGACGTCGGTATAGCATCTCGGGTCCCTTTTCAGTTCCATATGCACATCCTTTTGTTACATTCCATCAGCATCACTTCTGACCGTAAAATAACCACCGAGGTTCACGCTTGATGCAGATCAAGGGAAGCGGCTGAAAGGGACAGATATCAGCCAGATCTGTGGCCTGCGGATGCCCCGAGCCACCATAGGTTATCCGAATGAAGACGGGCCGAGTGCCCTGTCATATCGCCGGATGGCCCCCGGTAACAAAAACGGCGCCCGCAGGCGCCGTTTTTTCATTTTCCCTCAAAAGCGAGGGGCAAACAGAAGGCTTATTCGTCTTCCAGATAGGCGTAGCCTTGCAGGCCCAGCTCCAGCTCGTCGAGCAGGGCTTTGCGAGTGGCATCGTCCAGCGCCGGGTGAGCGGCGATCCGCTGGTAGTTTTCGCGGATCACGGACGGGTCGATGTTGACATAACGCAGCAGCTGGTCGACGGTGTCGCCGCGCACCACGTTGCGAATGTCCATCTTGCCCTCTTCGTCCAGCCACACTTCCGCGCAGTGGGTGTCACCAAACAGGTTGTGCAGATCGCCCAGGATCTCCTGATAGGCACCGACCAGGAAGAAGCCGACGTGGCACTCTTCGTTCTCGCCGTAGACCGGCATCGGCAGGGTGCTCTCGACCCCCAGACCGTCGACATAGTGCTCGACCTGACCGTCGGAGTCACAGGTGATATCCATCAGGATACCGCGACGGCTAAGCGGACGATCGAGACCGGCCAGCGGCATCACCGGGAATACCTGACCGATACCCCAGGCATCCGGCAGGGACTGGAACAGGGAGAAGTTGGCAAAGCACTTGTCCGCCAGCTTTTCACTCAGCTCGTCAGCCAGCGCACGGTGGTTGCGGTTGACCGGGTTGAGCATCTCTTTGAGTGCCAGACAGGTGTTCTGGTGCAGCATCTCGGCCCAGGCACGCTGTTCGAGGTTCAAGAGGCCCATGGTGTACTGGGTATTCACGTCACCCAGATCGGCTACCGAGTCATGGAAGATCTCCAGCAGGGAGGGATCTTCGCTGCGCAGATCCAGCCAGCCTTTCCACATGTTCTGCAGAATGGTCGGTGCATCTTCGTCCGGCGCGCTGATGTCGTTCATCTCCACCCCTTCGGCACCAATGATGTTGGTGACCAGCACGGCGTGGTGGGCGGTCAGAGCACGGCCGGACTCGCTGATGATGGTCGGGTGCGGCAGGTCGAACTCGCGGCAGACATCGCCGATGCCCCATACCACGTTGTTGGCGTACTCGGAGAGGCTGTAGTTGGCGGAGCAGTGGCTCTGGGAACGGGTTCCCTCGTAGTCCACCCCCAGGCCGCCGCCGACGTCCACGACTTCGATGTTGGCACCGAGGCGACGCAGTTCAGCGTAGAAACGGCCGCACTCGCGGATGCCGCCCTGAATGTCGCGGATATTGGCGATCTGGGAGCCCAGATGGAAGTGCAGCAGTTGCAGGCAATCCAGCTTGCCCAGCCCGCGCAGACGTTCGATCAGCGCCAGGATCTGGGAGGCAGAGAGACCGAATTTGGACATGGAGCCGCCGCTCGATTCCCACATGCCGGAGCCGGTGGAAGCGAGCTTGGCACGCACCCCGATGTTGGGCTTGATGTTGAGACGAGCTGACTCGTCCAGCACCATCTCCAGTTCGGAGGGCTTCTCCACCACGATGTAGACCTTGTGGCCCATCAGGTTGCCCAAGAGGGCGTGGCGGATATATTCGCGGTCTTTGTAACCGTTGCAGACGATCACCGAGCCTTGCTCATGGTGATGGGACAGCACGGCCAGCAGTTCCGGTTTGGAACCAGCTTCCAGGCCAAGCCGGGGCTTGTCGCTGTAGGACTGGCTGATGGTCTCGATGACACGACGCTGCTGGTTTACCTTGATCGGGTAAACGCAGAGGTAGTCCCCTTCATAGCCAGACTTTTCGATGGCCTGACCAAAGGCGTTGAACAGCGCATCGACCCGACTCTTGAGGATGTCAGGGAAGCGCAGCAACACGGGGGTGGTCAGCCCGGACTGACGCAACTGTTCGATGGCGTCAGAGAGCACAATATGCGCGTCAGGGCGTGATTTGTCGGGGGCGACGGTCACATGACCGGCGTCATTGATATTGAAAAAACCCGCACCCCAGTAGGGAACGTTGTAGACCTTCAAGGAGTCCTTGCTGGACCAGTTAGTCATGGGCTATGCCTCGCAAATGAGCGACCCAAAGTCGCCTTCGTTACCCTCAATCACATCCAGACCATCTAGTGCAGAGTACGGCGAGCGCTGCCATCACGAGACGCAGCCACCCAAACCAGCGCTTTGCACATCGCGGCAAGCCAGAGGCTGCCTGGTGGATCTTGGGGAAGTAACGAGTCTTGATGTGGGGCTGGTGGCTTTACATCAAGCTCAACGGTATGCGGTGCCACTATGCCGTGGCGCCGCGGTACTTTGATGACAGACGACATCAGCCACGCCGTCAGTTCATCATTCGGCAGCGATCCCGACAGAAGGAGAGGGTTCCAAGGAAGAGAAGCGAAGGCGCCAGCACGCATGCGTGTTGATAGACGACAACAACCACAGCCCACCTCATCGTCAGTGACCGCCCATGACAAGGGAAGATGATGAGCCGGTGGCCCACTCGGTCAAATGAAGGATGAGAGTCTGTTGTTCTCCCTGATACCGGAGCCTAACCGGTATTAAAGAAACCATTCCCCAGCAGTGTCTGTCGTTTCTGCGTGCCTCGCCCTATAGGCGTATGATCGGTCGGGTTTCTGGCGGCTCTGCCTGCTTCAGGGTTGCCCTTGGATCGGCGCGGAGTGTACACACTTACCGCGGGCAGTGACAATAAAAAATAGTGTTCAAAATCCCCTTTTAATAAGTCGATCAAATCTTGCTGGCGGGCAGGCGGGCTCTGGGATGGCGCAGGTTATGCGACAGCCCGGTTTCCCCTTGAAAAGTGTGTGAAAACGCCATGATTGGGCTGACGCCTTGCTGTGCGGTCGCTGAGGGGAATTTGGCCGCCACCGCCAGCGCCTAAATATCGCAATAAATGCCACATTTATGCGATCTCCCTCCCGGACGTTGCCCCGCGCGCCGCACATTCGCCGCTCTTCCCTTGCGTCAAAAAATGGGAAAAACCTGCGCTGACGCAATGAGTGCCCCGCACGGATTGGCCACAATGACCGCTCACAATCGGTTAGAGGCTGACTAATGGATACCCTGCTTGAGCGTTTTCTGCGTTACGTAACTTTTCATACCCGCTCCGATGAGACCAATCCAGCCTGCCCCAGCAGCGAAGGCCAGCTGATCTTTGCCCGTGCCCTGCAAGAAGAGATGAAGGCGCTGGGGCTGACCCAGGTCACTCTGGATGAGCACGGCTACCTCACCGGTTGCCTGCCAGGCAACCAGCCGGACGCCCCCGCCATCGGCCTGATTGCCCACATGGACACCGCCGACTACGAGGCGGAGCACGTAGTACCGCAAATCATCGAAAACTATCAGGGCGGCGACATCTGCCTTGGCAAGGGTGACGAGGTGCTCGCCATCCGTGACTACCGCTTCCTGAAAAACTATCTGGGTCAGGATCTCATCACCACCGACGGCACCACCCTGCTGGGCGCCGACGACAAGGCAGGCATTGCCGAAATCCTTACCGCCATCGACCACCTGCAGGCCCACCCCGAGATCCCACGTGGCGATATCTGGGTCGGCTTTACTCCGGATGAGGAGATCGGCCGCGGCGCCAACCTGTTCCCGCTGGAGAGATTCCCGGCCAAGTGGGCCTATACCGTGGATGGCGGCGAACTGGGCGAGCTGGAGTATGAAAACTTCAACGCTGCCAGCGCCACGGTGCGTTTTATCGGCAACAACGTCCACCCCGGCACCGCAAAGGGAAACATGATCAATAGCCAGACCCTGGCCGCCCGCTTCCACGCAGCCATGCCTGCCGAGCAGACCCCGGAGTGCACCGACGGGTATGAGGGCTTCTTCCATCTGGCCCAGATGAGCGGTACCGTGGAAGAGAGCACCCTGCACTACATCATCCGTGACTTCGACGACGAACATTTCGCCGCGCGCAAGGCCGAGATGCAGAGCCGGGTGGCCGCCCTGCAGGCCGAATATCCCAAGGCCCGCATCGAGCTGACCTTGACCGACAGCTATCACAACATGCGCAGCCAGATTGAGCCGCACATGCATATCGTCAAGCTGGCCAAGGCCGCCATGGAGGCCGCCGACGTGGTGCCGAAGATCAAGCCCATTCGCGGCGGTACCGATGGCGCCCGCCTCTCCTTTATGGGTCTGCCCTGCCCCAACCTCTTCACCGGTGGCCACAACTTCCACGGCAAGCACGAGTTCATCCCGCTGCAATCCATGGAGAAATCGGTCGCCACCCTGGTGGAGCTGGTGCGCCTCACCGCAGCCTGGCGCGGCTAATCAATTACCATGACAACCAAGGGGGGAGCCGGTTAACCGGCGCCCCCCTTGCTATCTGGCCATCACCCATCAAGAAAGGGAAACCGGGGAGGGTCGCTCAGGAGCAACTGGCCGCCGCTGCCATCAAACTGTCATCCCGCTGACATGTCGCGGGAACAGTGTCACATCATGCTGGGAGCAACGGATCGCCGGAGCCCCCCAGATGTTCACTATCGATACCCTGCTGACCCAGCACTTCCCCCGCCTGCTTGGCTATCCCCTGCTTACCCCGTTGTTCAAGCGGCTGCTGGGCTGGCTGCTCAACGAGCAGGCCTTTGCCGCCTTTGCCTCCCGCTACCCGCACCTGCGCGGCCTCGACTTTGTCGAGCAGGCGCTGACCCAGCTCGATTTCGACTATCGGGTCAGCGAGGCGCAACTGGAGCATATTCCCGCCAGCGGCCGGGTCATTCTTGTCGCCAACCACCCCATCGGCTCGCTGGACGGACTGGCGCTGCTACAACTGCTCGGTCGCATTCGCCCCGATGTGAAGATCGTCGCCAACCAGCTGCTGGCCCAACTCGCGCCGCTGCGCCCTCTGCTATTGCCGGTAGACAATATGGAGGGCAAGACCGATCGACAGGCCATCCTCGCCATGAACGAACACCTCGCCCATGAAGGGGCACTGGTGATCTTCCCCGCAGGCGAAGTCTCGCGGCTTGGCCTCAAGGGGGTGAAAGATGGCCCCTGGCAGGCAGGCTTTATCAAGCTGGCCCAGCGCACCCGCACCCCGCTGGTGCCCATCCATCTGGGAGGGCGCAACAGCCTCTGGTTCTATCTCGCCTCCTGGCTCAACAAGCCCGCCTCCGCCCTATTGCTGGTGCGCCAGCTGTTTCGCCAGCAGGGGCAGACCCTGCCGGTGACCATAGGAGCGCGCATTCCGCTCGGCAGTTTTCAGGAGCTGCCCGCCAAGACGGCGGCGCGGCTGGTGCGCAACCACCTCTACCGGATTGGCCGTGGCAAGGCGGGACGGCTGCAGACCGAGGCCCCCATCGCCCTGCCGGGGGATCGCCGCCAGCTCAAACAGGCCATCGAAAGCTGCGAACAGCTCGGCACCACCCCGGATGGTCAGGGGATCTACCTCTACCGCCGCCACGAACTGAGCCACTCGGTGATCCTGCGCGAGCTGGGGCGACTGCGGGAGATCGCCTTTCGCGCAGTGGGGGAAGGGTCTGGCAAGCGGCGGGATCTCGATGGTTTTGACAACGACTATCACCACCTGATCCTCTGGGATCCGGCCCGACTCGACATTATCGGCGCCTACCGCTTTGCCCCGGTGGCGGAGCTGCTGGCCAGCAAGGGGAAGGATGGCCTCTACAGCCACACCCTGTTCGGCTTTGAGGATAAGTTGCTGCCCCGGCTGGAGCAGGCTATCGAGCTTGGCCGCAGCTTTATCCAGCCCGCCTACTGGGGCAAGCGGGGGCTCGATTATCTCTGGTTCGGCATCGGTGCCTATCTGGCCCGCTATCCCCGCTACCGCTACCTGTTTGGCCCGGTGTCGCTCTCCGGCAGCCTGCCGCCGGCGGCCAAGGATCTGCTGGTGAGCTTCTACCGCCAGCACTTTGCCCCCGAGCTGGCGCTGGCCCCCTCCCGCCGTCCCTACCCCGAGACGCAGCCTCTGTTCGAAGGGGTGGATTACGGCGCCGATCTCAAAGCACTCAAGGCCCGTCTCGACAATCTGGGCTGCGCCATCCCCACCCTCTACAAGCAGTACTCCGAGCTGTGCGAGCCGGGCGGGGTGCAATTTATGGACTTTGGTATCGACCCCGACTTCAACCACTGCATCGATGGCCTGGTGTGGGTCGATGTGAGCCGCATCAAGCCCCACAAGCGGGCCCGCTATATCGGCAGTCATCTGGCCGAGCCGCGCTCATAGCCCTGTAGGCGCCAGGCAAACAGCCAAAGGCAAAAAAGGAGAGAGAGGCCATCGCCTCCCTCTCCTTTAGCTCTCATGCTCAGCACCTTTTCGAGGCGCTCGGCCCATCTGGCGTTACTCGGCAGCCTTGCGATCCGAGTGGCCGAGATCCCGCTCAGGGGCGATAACATCGCGCACCCGCTGCTTGATCTCCTTGGCCTCGGGGAAGCCGTCATCGACCACCCGATCCCACACCTGCACCCCGTTCACCAGAATGCGGAACTCCCCCTTGCTGGCCGGCACCAGCGCCACCTCCCCCAGATCGCTGTCAAAGGTGGAAAGCAGCTCCTGCGCCAGCCAGGCGGCGCGCAGCATCCAGCGACAGAGGGTGCAGTAGCGGATTTCGATGCGGGGTTTGCTGATCAGGGTTTCAGACTCGGTCATGAGTGACTCCATAAAAAAGCGGCCAATGGCGGGAAATGGCGTACCGCCACCCAATGGCCAATCCCGGTTCGGTCAAATCAGCGCTGATCAACCCCATGAAAATCGGCCAGCCAATGGCGGGCAATGGTACGCATCGCCGATTCTGGCAGCTCGAACAGGCCGGGAGCAAGAGGGCCTGCCGCCAGCATCCGGATCCCTTCCATGATCTCCGCCAGCACCAGATAGACATATTCGCCAATCACGGCGCCATGGACGAAGTTGACCGCCTCGCCCCGGTTGAGCAGGTAGATCTGGGTACCATCCGGCCGGTTGAGGGCCAGCACATGGGGGCACACCTCTTCGCTCGGCCACGGCAACTGGGCCAGCGAGAAGGCAAACTCGTCATCGGCCGAGGTGACCGAGGCGACCATGGTGCCGGGGCGCAGCGCCTGCAGATCCGCCAAATCCAGTGAGCCGTTGCCGGTAGAGCAGATCACCAGCTCGGCGCGGCTCAAGGCTTCAGCCTTGGTGATCAAGCGAAAACCGTGAGAGAGCGCTTCGACCTGTCGCAGCACATCGGTCTCCACCAGCCCGAGATGGAGGTTGCGACAGCGCAGGTCGCGGGCGATGCTGCGCCCCACCTTGCCATAGCCAAACAGCACGGCTTCGCAGACGTTGAAAGTACGGTTGAGGTTACGAGCCAGCGACTCCGCGGAGTAGACCACGCTCAAACCAATCTGGATATCCTCGGCCTGCTTGAGGGGGCTGCGCGCCACCGACACCACCGGAGTCGCCAGCACCTCCTGTTCATAGCGTTGATGGCCGTTCTCGGTCATCTCCACCACCCCGAGGAAACGGGGGCCGAAGTATTCACTCAAGATCACCTGGGTTTTGGCAAAGTAACCGCCTATATCGAGGATCAGCAACCGCTCGTGGGGGGCCACCAGCGGCGCAATCTGCTGGATGAGACTGTCGGGTTCATTGGTCCAGCGCCGGTTGAGGGGCAGCACCGGATAGTGCTGGGATACCCACTCCAGGGTCGGACGGTGTACCGATTTCGGTTTGGGCAAAATGGCGCCAATCCGTCCAATCTGACCGAGAGCGTCGATAAAACGGGGGCGATCGGGAAGCAGGTGAGTGACCAGCAGAATGCAGAGACCATCGATACGTCCCTGTCCGGTGAAATGGCGAAAAAACAGATGCTCAGATCCTTGACTGCGCAACTGTGGCCTCCTTATGTGCCGCAAAGCAGGCAAACAGAACCCGGCGCGGCCGGGTTCTGTGTGTGTCCAAATAAAATGAAAATCCTTTTTATCTGAAACACATAGGGGGCTCAATCATTATCTACCAAGAGTATGAGCGAGTATGCAAAAATGGCGCCATTTGACCATTTTCCACACAAGTATCAGTACAAAGAAGCAGCAGGCCAGACCCACCATAGGCTGAGCCCGGTTCCCGCGGCAGCGAGCAGGATCAGCCCACTCCAACGCACTGGCCAGGGTTTGTCACGTAACGCCCACTCCAGCAGCGGCAGCAACCAGACCGGCAGCAACACCACCAGCGGCACCTCCACATATTGCCAGGCCAGCATCTGGACGAAGGCGAGGGCCAGCGCCAGACCGGCTGGGGCTACCTTGATGCCAACAAAGGTGGCAAGCAGGGCGCGAAAACCGGCGAAAGCGGCCAGCGCACCGGCCAACTGGGCAATCAGCAGGCTACCATCGATGCCGATCACCAGCGCCAGCCAGATAAAGCCGAGGGCAAACCCGAGCCCCTCGCGGCTATCACAGCGCAAGGTGCTCCAGCCAAACCAGAGGATGGCGGGCAGTAGCGCCAGCCAGATCCCGGGTTCGCTCGCCAGTACCGAGGCCAATCCCTGCCACCACACCAGCGCACTGAACACCGCAAAGAGCAGCAGTGAACCGCGCAGATCGTTCACCTGAGCCGCAATGGCGGGCACCAGCAGGGTCAGCGGCAGCCACTGCCACGCCTTGGCCGGAATACCATAGAGACCGCCGAGCAATGAGCCCACCAGCCAGAGCGCCAGCGCGCCCCACAGATAACCCAGTCGCGGCCAGCGCCACGATAGCAAAGCGGCTCCCAGAGGAGCCGCCAGGGTTTGCAGCAGAAGTTCCGCGCCCATTACTTGCGCACGCCTTCGACAAACAGGTTGATGTTCATCTCGTCCGGAATGCCGGGCAGCATGTAGCTCACGCCAAAGTCACTGCGCTTGATGGTGGTGGAGGCGTTGAAGCCGCTGCGGTAGCCGCCCCAGGGATCCTTGCCCTCACCGATCTTGACCAGATCGAAGGCCACTTCCTTGGAGACACCGTGCAGAGTCAGGGTCCCTTTCAGCACGCCTTTATCCTTGGTGCCCTCGTAAGCGGAGCTGACGAAGGTCATCTTGGGATACTGCTTCACGTCGAGGAAGTCCGGACTGCGCAGGTGCTTGTCGCGGGCCTCGTGATTGGAGTCGACGCTGGCGGCATCCACTTCAAAGCTCGCCTTGGCGGCCGCCGGGTTGGCGTCATCCATGCTGAAGGTGCCGCTGAAGGTGTTGAAGCGACCCACCAGCTCGGAGAAGCCCAGGTGACCCACCTTGAACTGCACCGTGGTGTGCGCCGCATCCACATCGTAATCCGCCGCCATCAGAGGGGTAACCATAAACAGGCAGGAGGCCAGCAGAGCCTTGGTCATTTTCATCCGTTCGTTCCTTCATCTTGGGGTTCACATCAGTGGTTAAAATGCTAACCTCGTTCTGAAGATGAATAATCAGTGATTTATTAAATTCATTATTTACTGAGGATGGAAAATGGACCAGATCGCCGCCATGCGTACCTTTATCAAGGTGGTGGAGTGCCAGAGCTTTACCAAGGCCGCCAACCAGCTCGGCATCTCGGTCGCCATGGCCTCCAAGCTAATGCAGCAGCTGGAGGAGTCCCTCGCCACCCGGCTGCTGTCGCGCACCACCCGTCAGGTCAATCCCACCGAAGCGGGCCAGTTCTACTACCAGCGCTCCCTCGCCCTGCTGGCGGAGTTGGAAGAGACCCACAGCCAGCTGACCCACCACAACCAGCAGCCGAACGGTACCCTCAAGCTCTCGGTGCCGATGGATTTTGGCTATCTGCACCTCTCCCCCGCCCTGCCGCTGTTTCGCCAGCGCTTTCCCGATCTCAAGCTCGATATCGAGTACAGCGACCGGCGGGTCGCGCTGGTGGAAGAGGGGTTCGATCTGGCGCTGCGGATCGGCCACCTCAGCGACTCCTCGCTGGTGGCGCGCCAGCTTGCCACCATTCGGGTCGAGCTTTGCGCCAGCCCCGCCTATCTAGCGCGCAAGGGCAGACCGGAAAAACCCGAGGATCTCAAGCAGCACGACTGTCTGATCTACACCCTGACCCAGCCGGAGTGGCACTTCAAACGGGGAAACGAGCAGCAGAGCATCCGGCCACAGGGGCCGCTGCGGGCCAACAACGGGGTGGCGCTGACCCGCGCCGCTTGTGATGATCAGGGCATCATATTGCAGCCCACCTTTATCGTGGGGGAGGCCCTGCGGTCAGGACAGCTGGTCAGCCTGCTGCCGGAGTGGGACAAGGGAGAGGTGGGACTTTATGCGGTCTATCCGCACCGCCGCTTCGTCTCGGCCAAGGTGCGCTGCTTTATCGAGTTCGTGCAGGAGCGCTATCTCGCCCCGCAACAGTGGGATGCGACGACCTGATGGTCAACGCTGACGGTTTGCTCTGACTTTCCGGCCTGCTGGCCCGGCAGACAACCTAACGTTGGCTGGGGGCCGCTGCGGGGGCGAGCGTTGCCAGCAGACGCGCCTGCTCGAGGCTTAACTGCCAGCGTGGCAAACGGGTGCGTATCACCGACAACTGCTGTTCACTGAAGGCATAGGGGAGCGCCACTTCAATCTCGGGGCAGTCAAACATGGCGGCCAGCTGCAGGATCAAAATAAGGTTTGCCTCGTCGGTCTTGTGCTTGTTGACCCGTTTGCGGATCTCGTGGCGCAGCTGGGTTTCGGGGTCCTGGGTCATCGCCTGCCAGCCGAAACCAAACAACGGCACCAGCGCGCTGACAATCCCCAGCGCCGTCATCGGCTGCCTGGGGGGATGATAGAGTGCGTTGAGATCCAGCCGAACAGGATTCTGACGAACCTCACCCTCACCAAATAAAATCGTTTTCGTCATTGGATTACCCGTTATATTCCACTAGACTGCGCCGCATATTTTACCCAGATATGCCAACGAGGTGCTGATGCTAAGCGATATCGAGATCTCCCGCCAGTCCCCCCGTCTCTCAATCCACGCGCTGGCCGAACGCCTCGCCATCCCCCAGCACCTGCTCAGCCCTCATGGCCACTACAAAGGCAAGCTCAGCCTCGACCTGCTCACGTCTCAACCCACACAGCGCGGCAAGCTGGTACTGGTGAGCGCTATCACCCCGACCCCGCTCGGTGAAGGGAAAACGGTGACCACCCTTGGCCTCTCCATGGGGCTCAACCATATCGGCCAGCCCAGCATCGCAACCATCCGCCAACCGAGCCTCGGGCCGGTATTCGGGGTCAAGGGAGGGGCCGCTGGTGGCGGCCACGCCCAGGTGGTGCCGATGGAGGAGATGAACCTCCACCTCACCGGCGATTTTCACGCCCTGACGGCGGCCCACAATCTGGCGGCGGCAGCCCTCGATGCCCGCCTGTTCCATGAGCGTAAACTCGGCGACCAGTTCAGCGCCAAAACCGGCCTGCCGCGGCTCGATATCGATGCTGACAACATTCTCTGGCCACGCACCCTCGACATGAATGACCGCGCACTGCGCCACCTCACGATTGGACAGGGGGGCGCTGCCGATGGTGTGGAGCGCAGCGATCGCTTCGTCATCACCGCCGCCTCCGAACTGATGGCCATTCTGGCGCTGGCAAGCGATCTCAAGGAGCTGCGCGCTCGTATTGGCCGCATCCAGCTGGCCCGCGATATCCACGGCAAGCCCATCACCGCCGAACAGTTGGAAGTGGCGGGCGCCATGACGGTGCTGCTCAAAGATGCGCTGCAACCGACCCTGATGCAGACCACCGAGCAGACGCCGGTGCTGGTGCACGCCGGCCCCTTTGCCAACATCGCCCACGGCAACTCCTCGGTGATCGCCGATCGCATCGCCCTTGGCCTGACCGACTATGTGGTGACCGAAGCAGGTTTTGGCTCCGACATGGGGCTGGAGAAGTTCTTCAACATCAAGAGCCGCCAATCCGGTATTACCCCCGCCTGCGTGGTGCTGGTGGCCACGGTGCGCGGCCTCAAGGCCAACAGCGGCCTGCTCGATATCCGCCCGGGCCAGCCGCTGCCAGCCAGCCTGCAAGGGGAAGATCTGCCGACCCTCAAGCAGGGCTGCGCCAACCTCGCCTGGCATATCCGGAACGCCCGCCGCTACGGGGTGCCGGTGGTGGTCGCCATCAACCGCTTCCCCACCGACAGCGAGGCCGAACTGGCGCTGCTGGCCCATGAAGCGCAGCAAGCCGGTGCCTGTGGCGCGGCCATCTCCAACGCCTTCACTCAGGGTGGTGCCGGTGCCAGCGAGCTGGCCCGCGCCGTGGTGGCCGCCTGCGAGCAACCCGGCAAGGTGAAACTGCTCTACCCCGATGAGATGAGCCTCGACGGCAAGCTGGCGACCCTGGTGGAGTGCGGCTACGGCGGCCGCGGAGTGCAGCTCTCCGACAGAGCGCGCCAGCAGCTGGCGCAACTCTCCGCCGAAGGGTGGGATCACTTGCCCATCTGCGTAGCCAAGACGCCGCTCTCCATCAGCCACGACCCAGCCCTCAAAGGGGTACCGACCGATTTCGAGGTGCCCATCGACGAGGTGAAGCTCTGCGCCGGTGCCGGGTTCGTCTATGCGCTGGCGGGCCCCATCATGACCATGCCGGGGCTGGGCAGTCTGCCTGCCTATCGCCATATCGATATCGATGAGAACGGCGAGATAGTCGGCCTGAGCTGAGCCCTTCCACAACGCCAGAAACAACAAGGCCCCGCCAATTGGCGGGGCCTTCTGTTATCCATGCATCAACCCTTAGAGGGTGAAGCGCTGGGTCATATGGTGCAGGGTGTTGGCCAGCTTGCTCAGCTCGACGCAAGCCTGGGCGATCTGATGAGCGCCCTGGGCATTCTCGTCAGCGGCATTGTGAATGTTGACGATGCTGCGGTTGAGCTCTTCGGTCACCGCGTTCTGCTCTTCGGTGGCGGTGGCGATCAGGGTGTTCATGTCGGTGATGCGCACCACGGCACCGTTGATGGTCTCGATACTGGTACCAGCATCCCGTGCCAGACCGACACTCTCCTGCATCTGGTGACGACTCAGCTGCATGGCGTTGCCCGCCTCGGCGGCGCGGCTCTGCAACAGCTCGATCATCTTGCTGATCTCGGCGGTGGAGTCCTGGGTACGCTGGGCCAATGAACGCACTTCATCCGCAACGACCGCAAAACCACGACCCTGCTCACCGGCACGGGCCGCTTCGATGGCGGCGTTAAGGGCCAGCAGATTGGTCTGACCGGCGATATCGCGGATCACATCCAGCACCACGCTGATGTTGGCGCTGTCGGCCTCCAGCTGCTGCACCACTATGCCCGCCTGTTCAATCTTGACCGACACCTCTTCGATGCTGGTAATCGAGCTGCGCACCACTTCGCTGCCAGCAGCGGAGGTGCGGGAGGCATCCTTGGCGGCGCTCATGGCATCCGTGGTGTTGCGGGCTACTTCGTTGACGGTGGACTGCATCTCATTCATGGCAGTCGCCACCTGGGAGACTTCGTTCTGCTGGATGGCCATGCCGCTGGCAGACTGGCTGGAGATGGCGCTCACCTCCTCCACCGCACTGCTGAGTTGGCTCACGGAGCCAGCGATCTCGCTCACCAGATCGGAGAGGGAGCCCTGCATCCGGTTGATGGCGGAACCCAGCTGGCCCAGTTCGTCGCGGTTGAAGCGGCTGTCGCGGATCCACTGCTGCAGTTCGCCCTGACCCAGATCGCCATTGGCAATACGCTGGGCCTGACGGGCCAGCATGATCAGCGGGTCGCGGATCTGGCGAGTCAGTACCACTGAGAGCACCACCACAAGGATCAGACCAATCACCAGCGCGATGGTAACGCTCAGCTTGGCGGAGTCGTAGGAGGCAACCACAACCTTGCGCGACTCGGTCGCATAACCGTGGTTAATGCGAATAAGATCCGCCACCGACTTGTGCAGGTTGTTGTAGAGGGGGATCCCCTGCTCCATGAAGACGCTCTGGGGCTCGCTCATCAGGCCGCTATCCTGCAACTGCTTAACCTGCTGGTGCAGGGCCAGGTAGCTTGCCCAGTCGGACTTTACGATATCGAAAGTGCGACGCTCTTCAACATCCTGCGCCCAGATGGTCTTGTCATGGTCGATCATCTGCTGTTTGAGTCGTTCCACCAACTGCGCGGCCATGGTGCGGTACTCGGCACGCTTCTGGGGATCAGCGGCGACCAGAAACAGACCAAGCTCATAACGACGCAACTCGCTGATGCTGTCGCCAATGTCATTGGTGCGGTTGACGGCAGGCAGGATGCTGTCGGTAAAACCGATAGCCGCCCGGTTCATGTTGCTGAACTCCAGCAACGAGAAGCCGCCGATAAAGGCGACCATCAAACCGAGCACTGCAAAGCCGGCGGTGAGCTTTTTACCTATGGTCATGGAACTGGTATTCATGGGATATCCTGGTGGTCGTTAAATTCGTAGCACTCGTCCGGTTCACGCCCTCCTGGCATGAACTATCTGGCCACTTGTTCAGTGGCGCACCATCCAACCTTGATGAATATCTCTGAATTCCATGAGCGGCAGCGAGAGCCGTGAGGGGGCGCTAGAGTAACCGGATCGTGGCGGTTCGGAAAGAGTCTGTCCGGTTACTTTTTGTAAGGTGAAAGCGAAGTTTTTTTCGTGTTCGATTAAATATATCGCTCAGATGAATAAATCGAAAAAATGCATAACGTTTGCATAGGGCAAGCCACGCGGGCCAAGCAGTGGCAGACCGCCACTCTCATTCGGGACCAATGAAAAACGCCAGCAATGGCAGCTGGCGTCTCGTTTATTCAGCATGGCGGTTACAAAACAACCGCCATCTTATCCGCGCAGGCCACCGAGAAATTCGGCCCGGGTATCGGGCTGGGTCTTGAAGACACCGCCGAGGGAGGTGGTGGTGGTGTAGGAGGTGGAGTCCATCACCCCCCGCGCCTTGACGCAGTAGTGGGTCGCCTTGATGCTGATAGCCACGTCCTTGGTACCTAGCAGGGTCTGAAGCGCCAGCAGGATCTGCTGGGTCAGCCGCTCCTGCACCTGGGGACGACGGGCGAAGAACTGCACGATGCGGTTGATTTTCGACAAGCCAATCACCTTGCCGCGAGGGATATAGGCCACATGGGCCATGCCATCGATGGTGACGAAGTGGTGTTCGCAGGTGCTGGTGAGGCTGATGTCCCGCACCATGATCATCTCGTCCACCTGCATCTTGTTCTCGATCACCGTCACCTTGGGGAAGGTGGAATAATCGAGGCCGGAGAAGATCTCGTTGACGTACATCTTGGCGATGCGGTGCGGTGTCTCGGCCAGACTGTCATCGGCCAAATCCAGCCCCAGTGTCTCCATGATGGAGCGCATATGGCCTTCGATCTTCTCCCGCTTCTGCTGACTGTTCAGCTCGTTGGCAACCAGGGGGGTTTCCAGTCCCTGGGCTTCGAGGGCAGCCCTGACCAGCAAGGCTTCCGGACTTAAGGTTGTCATTGTCTTTTCTCCCACGCTCAGGGACTGTGAGGGCTGCTCAAGGAGCAACACCCTATGTTATGGCGGCGCACAGGGCCGACGGTATCGCTGTAATGGTCACCACACGGGATGTAACGGCCATCTGTTATGGCGGCATAGTAAACGGCCATTGCCGCCAAGATTCAAGTCAACTTGTGCGTCACCTCATACTTTATGGCCATCTACCCCCGTTTTTGCGCCGATTACCCCGAGATTCCCTTGAGATAACCTGCCCATCCCCGGGGATTTTTGTGATAATCCCGCCTTCAATCATAGAAAGAGGTCATGACGATGGGATTTGATACCAGCGGACTACTCCCCTTAAGCGATGCCCTGCAAGGGATGCTGGAACAACTCGCCTGCTGCTGCGACAGCGAGCAGCTGCCCCTGCCACAGGCCCTTGGCCGGGTACTGGCCTGTGATATCGCCTCTCCCCTCGCCGTGCCCCCATTCGACAACTCCGCCATGGATGGTTACGCCGTGCGCCTTGCGGATCTCGCCAGCGGAACCCCGCTCATCATGGCGGGCAAAGCCTTCGCCGGTCAGCCCTATCAGGGCGAATGGCCCGCTGGCCACTGCGTGCGGATCATGACCGGCGCCCCAATCCCCGCAGGCACAGATGCGGTGGTGATGCAGGAAGAAACGCAGGCCGACGGCGATCGGATCACTTTTCTGGCACAACCCGAACCGGGCCAGAATATCCGCCGCGCCGGCAGCGATATAGGCAAGGGCACCTGTGTGCTGCCAGCCGGTACTCGCCTCACCCCAAGAGAGATGCCGCTGCTGGCCTCCCTTGGCGTGGCCACCGTCGCGGTGCGCCGCCCACTGAAAGTGGCTATTTTCAGCACCGGCGATGAGCTCAAACCGGTCGGTACCCCGCTTGCCCACGGCGATATCTATGACTCCAACCGCTACGGCGTGCGGGCCATGCTGGCGCGCATGGGCTGCGACTGCCTCGACCTTGGCATCATCCCGGACGATCCCGCCCAGCTGCGCGCCGCCTTTATCCGCGCAGACGAAGAGGCCGATGTACTCATCACCACCGGCGGCGTCTCGGTGGGGGAAGCGGACTTCACCAAACAACTGCTGGACGAGCTCGGCGAGATTGGCTTCTGGAAGCTGGCCATCAAGCCGGGCAAGCCATTTGCCTTCGGCCGCCTGCCCCGCGCCTGGTTCTTCGGCCTGCCGGGCAACCCGGTCTCCGCCATGGTCACCTTCGATCAGCTGGTGCAACCGGCGCTGGCCAAGCTGGCGGGCCAACGCTTCGAGCGCCCGCTTCAGCTGCAAGCCATTGCGGCCGAACCACTCAAAAAGAGCCCCGGCCGACTCGACTTCCAGCGCGGCATCCTGAGCCAGGGGCCAAATGGCCTCGAGGTGCGCAGTACCGGCTCGCAGGACTCCGCCGTGTTCAGCTCCCTGTCGCGGGCCAACTGCTACATCGTCCTTGAGCGCGAGCGGGGCCGCGTCGCCGCGGGCGAGACGGTGACCGTCGAGCCATTCGGGGGATTGCTGCTGTGAGCGAGATCCTCAGCGACGCCGAGCTGCTGCGCTACAACCGCCAGATCATCCTCAAATCCTTCGACTTCGAGGGACAGGAGGCGCTCAAGCAGGCCAGGGTGCTGGTGATCGGCGCCGGTGGCCTTGGCTGCGCCGCCAGCCAGTATCTGGCGGTTGCCGGGGTCGGCCAGCTCACCCTGGTCGATTTCGACAAGGTGGAGCTCTCCAACCTGCAGCGTCAGGTGCTGCACAACGATGAGCGCATCGGTCACTACAAAGTAGACTCTGCCGCCCAGTCGCTGCGCGCGCTCAATCCCTGGCTCAAGGTGGAGACCCACGCTGCCGTGGCCGATGAAGCGCTGCTCGATACCCTGCTGCCACGGCATCAGCTGGTCTTGGATTGCACCGACAATCTGGCCATTCGCAACCTGCTGAATCAAAAGGCACGCCAGCACAGGGTGCCGCTGGTCAGCGGCGCCGCCATCCGGCTGGAGGGACAGCTGTGCAGCTTCACCTGGCAGGAAGATGAGCCCTGCTACGCCTGCCTCAGCGCCCTGTTTGGCGAGCAGGCCCTCACCTGCGTCGAGGCAGGTGTGCTCGCCCCCGTGGTGGGATTGGTGGGTAGCCTGCAAGCGCTGGAAGCTATCAAGCTCTTGGCAGGCATGGGCAAAAGCTACAGCGGCCGCCTGCTGATGATCGACGGCCTGAGCAGCACCTTCCGCGAGATGAAGCTGCCCAAGCGCCCCGACTGCCCGGTCTGCTCCCATCCATAAAGCAAACGGGATCAAAAAAGCCGAACCCTGTGGTTCGGCTTTTTGGTACCTGCACCTAACAACCCCTTCCTCAATGGGTCGTGAGGATCCGTTGCAACAGGTGATTAAAGCCCGAGGGGTCTTCCGCAGGCCAGGCGTGGTGGCCGTTGGGGGTGTGGATGGTGGCGTTGGGCAAGGCGGCAAACTGCTCTACCCGTTTGGCCAGCGGCAGGTAGTCGTGACTGGTGGAGATGATGGCCACCGGCTGCCAGATGGCGCCGAGCCGGGCGCGTACCGACCAGCCGGGTAACGCCTCCAGCAGCGCCTTGTAGGTTTTCTTTTTATTGCGCACGAAACGCAGCCGGAAGGTGTGGCGCACCTGTGCCAGATCCGGACCCGGGAAGAGCTCGCGTCCCAGCCACCAGGCGAGGGGGCGCATACCGAACCAGCGCAGCCACTTGAGGCGCTGGGCGTAACGCTCCTGCTCTTTGGGGCTCTCCAGCAGAAACTCGCTAAAACCGTTGACCAGCACCAGCCCCTGCACCTTGTGGGGCAGTTGCAGCGCCAGCTCCAGCGCTACCATGGCCCCCAGCGACAATCCCACGACCCAGGCGGGTTCTGGCTGTGCATCGAGCCAGTTCACCACATCGGCTGCCAGGGTCGCCACATCGAACGGCCCCTCCTGCATGCTCTGGCCGTGGCCGCGCAAGTCCAGCGCCACCACCCGGTAGTGTTCGGAAAACCGTTCGATCTGCGCCTGCCAGTCGAGGCTGGAGGAGCCCAGCCCATGCAGCAGCAACAGCAAGGGGCCCTCCCCCGCGCTGCGCAGGGAAAGACCGTTGAATTTCATCACCTGATTGCGGCGCATCAGTGTATTGCCTCTCGACTTATCACCTGAACCATCTCTTGTTGTTATGTCACCCGTGGTTATCCTGCCACGTTATCAGCACGGCGCCCAATCAGCCTTCGCTGACCAGACTCACCGCCTTGATATAAGCGTAGATCTGCTGCTCCGGCGCCAGCGCCAGCCGCCTGGCGGAGCGGCTGGTGATCCGGGCCAGCAGTATCTGCTCACCCAGCGCCAACTGCAACAGGGTCTGGCCGGGGCGCACCTCGCGCACCGCCAGCAGACGGGTGACGAGACAGTTGGAGAGACTGGAGTGCTCGATAGGTGCTGTAGCAATCACCACATCGCGCCCCGCCACCTTGATCTGCAATGGGCCGCTCTCATCCGGCACATGGGTCATGGTAACCCGCAGCTGCTGCTCGCCGAGTTGCAGGGTCGCCATCTGCTCGTCATCATCGTAGTGAGAGAGGGTCGCATCCAGCATCACCCCGGCATCGTCGCGAGTGGCGAGCGAGAGATCGGTGCGGGCGAAGATTTCGCTCGGCCTGCCTTGTGCCTCGACCCTGCCACTTTCCAGCAGCACCAGCTGATCGCAGAGCAGGCTCACCTCCTCCATGGCGTGACTGACGAAGATCATCTGGATGCCGCTCTCCTGCTGCAACCCCTTGAGCACATGGGCCTGATGGATGCGGCTGCGCCGATCCAGCGCCGAGAAAGGCTCATCGAGCAGCAGCAGATCAGGCTCGGCCAGCAGCGCCCGCCCCAATGCCACCCGCTGGCGTTGACCGCCAGAGAGGGCATGGGCAGGCTGCCCCAGCAGATCGGCAAAACCGAGCCGAGCCGCCAGCGCTTCGGGCTGCCAGCGCCCTCGCCCCTTGCGGGCCGCCAGTTGCAGATTGCCAAGCACCGTCAGATGGGGGAAGAGCCGCGAGTCCTGAAACACCAGTCCGATCCGGCGCGCTTCGGGCAGCAGTTGAGCATATTCCCGATCGCGCCACCGCAAGCGATCCCCGCTTCGGCGATCGAGTCCGGCGATGATGCGCAGCAGTGTGCTCTTGCCGCAGCCGGAGGGGCCAAACAGACCGAGGATCCCCCCCAGTTCGAGGGTCAGTGCGCAGTCGAGGGTAAAAGGGCCAAACTCGCGCCAGGCATGGAGGTTCAGGACATGGCGGTGCGGCACGTTCACTGACGGCATAGTGGCGGGCTGGTTCAACCAAACACTCTCCGCTGTCTACGCTGCAACACCCCGTAGACCAGCACCAGCATTACCAGCGAGAAGGCCATCAGGCCGCCCGCCAGAATATGGGCGTTCTGGTAGTCCATCGCCTCCACATGATCAAACAGGGCGATGGAGAGCACCTGGGTTTCGCCGGGGATATTGCCGCCAATCATCAACACCACGCCAAACTCCCCCAGGGTATGGGCAAAGCCCAGCGCCGCCGCCATCACAAAGCTCGGCAGGGTCATCGGCAAGATGATGTGGAAGAAGCGTTCCAGCGGGCCGAGCCCCAAAGTAGCGGCGGCCTCCAATTCCTTGTTGCCCATGTTGACGAAGGCGGAGGTGAGCGGCTGCACTACGAACGGCAGCGAATAGAGGATGGAGGCAAACAGCAGGCCGAGAAAGCTGAAGGCGAGCGGGGCACCAAAGGTGTCGCGCCACCAGGCGCCGAAGCCATATTCGGGGGAGAAGGCGAGCAGCAGATAAAAACCCAGCACTGTGGGGGGCAGCACCAGCGGCAGCGCCACCAGCGCCTCCACCAGCGGCCGCAGCCGATTCTGACTGCGCGACAACCACCAGGCCAGCGGCGGAGCCAGCAACAGCAAAATCGCTGTGGTACTGGCCGCAAGCTTCAGGGTGAGCCAGACCGCCAGCAGATCCCCTTCACTCATTGCCGACCTCCCGGTTGATAAATGCCTCCAACGGCATGGTCTCCATCCTCATTGCAAAGAGTGGCCGACCCGAAGGCCGACCACTCAAGGTATCGCATCAGGCCCATCCCCTTATTGGGGCAAGGCATAACCAGCTGCCTTGATCTGTGCCTGACCCGGCCCCTTGAGCCAGGCCACCAGAGCCTCGACCGCGGCGCCTTTTTTCAATACCAGCCCCTGCTGCTCGATGGGGGGATAGAAGCTCGCAGGCACCGCCCAGGCTTCGCCAGTCTTGCCCGCTTCCACCAGATTGGCCCAGGCGACAAAGCCCAGCTCGGCATTGCCGGTGTCGACAAATTGCCAAGTCTGGCCGATGTTGGCGCCGGTCAGCAACCGGTACTGCTTGGGATCGATTTTGAGATGGGTGAGGGTCGCCATGGCGGCAGCACCATAGGGGGCGGTACGGGCATTGGCGATGGCGAGGTTGCCTTTCCATCTGCGCAGGGTCGCCTCGTCAGGGGCCGGCCCCCCCTTCTTCCACAGCCCCAGCTGGCCGATGGCGTAGGTGAAGCGATCGCTCCCCTTGCCCTCTTTTTCCAGCTTCTCGGGGGTCGCCGCATCGGCGGAGAGGAAGAGATCGAATGGTGCGCCGTGACTGATCTGGGTGTAGAGCACCCCGGTGGCGGCAGACGAGATGGCCAGGGTGTGGCCGGTCTTGGCGGTGAACTCCTTACCGATACGCTCGATGGTTCCCTTGAAGTTGGCGGCCACGGCCACTTTCACTTCATCAGCCTGCACGGCACCGGTATGCAAGGTGGCGGCGCAGACACCGGCGATGACAACAGATAACAACGGTTTCATTCCCTTTCTCCTGATGGGGCCCGCACATCCGCGCCCCTTGGCGGGGCCGTGGTTCCCGTTGAACCTGCGCCCCTCGTGATGAACAGGTCAGGCTTGCCAGCGGGCAGCGGCGGCGTTGTCGCTCTCCTTGGCCTCGACCCAGCGTTGCACACCCTCGGCAGTCAGCTCTTTTTTCCAAAACGGCGCCCGGGTTTTCAAGAAATCCATGATGAAGTGACAGGCGTCAAAGGCGGCGTCGCGGTGGGCACTGCTCACCGCCACCAGCACGATCTGATCGCCAAGCCACAACTCGCCGATACGATGAATGAGGGTACACTCCTGCAACGGCCAGCGGCGACGGGCCTCCTGCACGATATCGGCCAGCGCCTTCTCGGTCATACCGGGGTAGTGCTCGAGGGCCAGCCCCTTCACCTCCTCCCCCTGATTGAAGTCGCGAACCTTGCCAACAAAAGTGACGATGGCGCCACTGTCGGCGCGGGTGGCGAGGCGGGCATATTCGTCCCCCAGCGAGAAATCCTCCCGCTGCACCACAATGCGATCGGTCATGATTGCCTCGCTCATCCTTAACCTCCGGTCACCGGCGGGAAAAAGGCCACCTCATCGCCATCGTTGATGGGGGTATCGAGGGGCACCAGGGTCTGGTTGACCGCCACCAGCAGCTTGCCTGCTTCCAGCGCCAGCGCCCATTTGTCGCCGCGCTCACAGAGCGCTGCGCGCAGTTGTTCGGCGGTGGCGTAGTCGCAGGGCAGGCTCAGCTCATCGCAGGCCACCAGCTCTCTTACTTGCGCAAAAAACAGTACCTTGATCATGCTTGCTCCCCGCTATTTGACCCCAGCTGAAAATGGCCGGACTTGCCGCCCTTTTTCTCTACCAGCCGCACCTGCTCGATCACCATGTCCTTTTGCACCGCCTTGCACATGTCGTAGATGGTCAGCGCCGCTACCGACGCGGCGGTCAGCGCCTCCATCTCCACCCCGGTCTTGCCGGAGAGCTTGCAGAGAGTGCGGATATGCACCCGATTCTGCTCGGCCAGCGGCACTATCTCCACCTCGACTTTGGTCAAGGCCAGCGGATGGCAGAGTGGGATGAGATCGGAGGTCTTCTTGGCGGCCATGATGCCGGCGATGCGGGCGGTGGCGAACACGTCACCCTTGTGGTGCTGGCCGCTCAGGATCAGCGCCAGCGTCTCGGGGGCCATGGCAACAAACGCCTCGGCGCGGGCTTCGCGCTCGGTCACCTGCTTGTCGGTCACATCCACCATATGGGCTTCGCCGCTCTGGTTCAGATGCGTCAGGTTGGGCTGGGTCTGCTTGGGATCGGTCTGGTTCATCGCTTGCTCTCAGAGGTGGGAGACAAAGTTGCATGGCTTGGTGCGGGCATCGAGCTGATCGCGGATCAGTTGCTCCCAACCCAGCTGGCAAGCGCCGGTGGAGCCGGGCAGACAGCAGATCAGGGTGCGATTGGCGAGTCCCGCCAGCGCACGGCTCTGCATGGCGGAGCCTTTAATCTCGGCAAAAGATAGCTGACGGAACATCTCGCCAAAACCCTGTACGGTGCGCTCGAACAGCACACCAACCGCTTCCGGCACCCGGTTCTGTTCGTTGAAGCCGGTACCGCCGTTAATCAGTACCACCTGCACCCCCTCATCGGCGATCCACTCGCTCACCCGCGCGCGGATGCGAAACAGGTTGTCCGGACAGAGCGCCCGATCGGCCAGCTGATGGCCCGCGTCGGTAAGGGCCGAGACCAGATAGTCGCCCGAGCTGTCATCGGCGGCAGTGCGGCTGTCGGAAACCGTCAGCACGGCGATCTTGAGGGGAATAAATGCGTTGTGTTTCTGTCCCATCGGGCAGCTCCTTGTGGCTATGGGCCGTCAACGAGGCAGGAAGAGAAGGGGTATGAGAGGCCAGCTGTCAGGGCGCAAAAACGGACGCAGACAGAGGTGACCAACTTGCTCAAGCGTGTGACGGCGGGCTGATTCTATCAAAGGTTTCACGAGATATGGGATTTAAAAGACACACAAATCTGATGCTTGTCCCATATATGAACAAAACGCAGGCCGGGTAAACCCGGCCTGTCGTCGCAGGATCAGAACCCTTTCACCCCGGTCATGTCGGGCAGCTGGTGAGCGATCCCCTTGTGACAGTCGATGCAGGTACTTTCACCACTGGCCAGATTGGTAGAGTGCATCTTGGCGGCACGCTGCCCCTGCAGGGAGAAGTCCATGTACTCGAAGTTGTGGCAGTTGCGGCACTCGCGCGAATCAGTCTCTTTCATCCGCTGCCACTCCCGCTCCGCCATCTCGCGCCGGTGCGACTCGAACTTCTCGCGGGTATCCACCTTGCCGGTGATCATGCCCCACAGCTCCTTGGAAGCCTGCACTTTGCGGATGATCTTGTAGGTCCACTCATGGGGTACGTGACAATCCGGGCAGCTGGCCCGCACACCAGAGCGGTTGGCGTAGTGGATGGTATCGCGGTACTCCTCGAACACGTTGTCCTTCATCTCGTGACAGCTGGTACAGAAGGCCTCGGTGTTGGATGCTTCCATGGCGGTGTTGAAACCACCCCAGAAAATCACGCCACCGAAGAAGCCCATCAGCAGGATGACCCAGAGAGCCGCCTTCGATGGTGACTTGAAGGTGGTCCACAGACGCTGGATAAAGCCGGGTAATTTCATCTATGGATTCCTCAGTTCAGCGCTTCAACCGGTTTAAAGGTATTTTCCACCAGCGGCTTGGCATCCGCTTGCGGTACATGGCACTGCAGGCAGAAGTAGCGACGCGGCGACACTTCACCCAGGGTCAGGCCGTCGCGGGTCTCGAAGTGAGTCGGGCTGATCTTGGGGGCCTTCATAGCGCTGGCATTCTTGAAGCTGTGGCAAGCCAGGCACTTGTTGACCTTGGTATCCACCTCATAGTTGCGAATGTCGTGGGGGATCAGCGGCGGCTGATGCATGTACTGGCGATCGTAGGGCGCGCCATCCTTGCGGAAGTTTTTCAGGGGAGCGGCAGTGGCATCGGTCACCAGATCGGTGGCGCCACGCTCGGACTTGAGGCCACCGGTACTGTTGGTGATCTCGGGGGCCGCTGCCATCAAGGATCCCGCCATCAGGCAGGCCAGCATTGCTCCAATCAGCTTTTTCATTATTTGTTCTCCGACGTTTTTTCTGCCTTGACGGCAAAACCTACAGTGATTTCAAAAACTTGTTCCGCGCAGACATCAATGCAGCGGCCACAGTTGGTACACTCCTGAGCCGCAATCAAGGGCCCGTGACCGCGCTTGGCACCGTGGACAGGCCCGCGCAGGATGGGACGCTCCGGGCAAACCGCATAACAATCCATGCAGTTGTTGCACCGCTCGCGCCCCTTGGCAGAAATCTTGATAAACCCGACCCGGTTGACCAGGGCATAGAAGGCCCCCACCGGACAGAGATGACCGCACCAACCC
This sequence comes from Aeromonas sp. 600282, assembly GCF_049175755.1. NCBI lineage: Bacteria > Pseudomonadati > Pseudomonadota > Gammaproteobacteria > Aeromonadales > Aeromonadaceae > Aeromonas > Aeromonas sp. 600282. Next base: position 61,921 of record NZ_JAAKVR010000003.1, read on the forward strand.
CGCTCAACCACGAAAAGATCGAACAGGAACATCGCCACCAGCAGGGCCCAGCCCGCCCCCATGCCAAACAGCAGACCGCGCATGGCGAGCGACACCGGATTGACCAACTCCCACGCCATCACCCCGACCACCGCTGGCACCACCAGCACCATGGCCAGCAGCCAGTAGCGGGTCGCACGGCTGAACTGGCCATTGCCCTTGAGGCCAAGTCGCCCCCTGAGCCAAGCTGCGGCATCCGTGATGAGGTTGACCGGACAGACCCAGGAGCAGAACACCCTCCCCCCGACCAGCCAGTAACCGGCCAGCACAATGGCAGCCCCCAGCCAGAGAGTGGTGATGGGCCAGTGACCCGCCGCCAGCGACTGCAACAGCGTGAGGGGATCGGTCAGCGGCACCGTCTCCAGCAACAGGGAGCTGGAGAGGTTGCCCTTGAGGATCCAGATGCCCGCCAGCGGCCCCAGCAAAAACAGCCCGAGCACGCTGAACTGACTGAGCCTGCGCAGCAGCAGGAAGCGGTGGGAACGCCACCACCCCAGCTTGATGCGAGCCTCTTCCCCCGGATAACGACTCATAACCCCTCCGGTTTGCGGGTGGGCAGGGTGAGCCTGTCGCCGATGAGCGACTTGTTCCCCGCCTTGGCCTTCTCTTCCCAGCCGAGCCGGTAGTGATGGCCCAGCTCACCTTTGGCGAGCTGGCGTGGCACCACCTTGATGGCGGCCTCCTCCAGCACGCAGGCATGCTCGCACTTGCCACAGCCGGTACAGACATCGCTGTGTACCGTGGGCAGGAACATGGCGTGTTTGCCGGTACGCTGGTTATGCTGCAGCTCCAGAGTGATCGCCTTGTCAATCAAGGGGCAAACCCGATAACAGACATCGCAGCGCAGCCCCAGATAGTTGAGGCAGGTCTCGTGATCGATGAGCACTGCCACCCCCATCCGGGCCTGATCGATGTCGGTCATCTGCTGATCCAGCGCCCCGCTCGGGCAGGCCACCACGCAAGGGATGTCATCACACATCTCGCAGGGCACGGCACGCGCCTTGAAATAGGGGGTGCCAGTGGTCACAGGGTCAAACAGCCGGGCGAGCTTGAGGGTGTCGTAGGGGCACGCCTCGACGCAGAGCCCGCAACGCACGCAAGCGCTGAGGAAGTCTGCTTCATCGAGGGCGGCGGGCGGACGCAGCGCCTGGGCAGGCACAGCTTGTGCCTGCTGGCGTGCCATGCCGCCGAGCCCCACGCCAAGCAGGCCCACACCGCAGGCCCCCTTGGCCATGTCGGCCAGAAACTGGCGACGACTACGACTCATCTCGCACTCCCCCGCCTTAAGCCTTCATCACCTTGACGGCGCACTTCTTGTAATCGGTCTCTTTCGAGAGCGGATCGGTGGCATCCAGGGTCAGCTTGTTGACCAGCTGGCTCGCATCAAAGAAGGGCATGAAGACCAGTCCTTTCGGCGGACGGTTGCGACCACGGGTCTCGACACGGGTCTTCACCTCGCCACGGCGGGAGGAGACAATCACCTCTTCACCACGGCGCACGCCGCGAGCCTTGGCATCGTCCGGGTGCATGAAGAGCACCGCATCCGGGAAGGCGCGATAGAGTTCGGGCACCCGACGGGTCATGGTGCCGGTGTGCCAATGCTCCAGCACGCGACCGGTGGAGAGCCACAGATCGTACTCTTTATCGGGCGACTCGGCGGCGGGCTCGAACGGCAGGGCGAAGATGACCGCCTTGCCATCGGGCTTGCCATAGAAGCGCACTCCCTCGCCCGCTTTCACATAGGGGTCGAACCCTTCGCGATAGCGCCACAGGGTCTCTTTGCCATCTACCACAGGCCAGCGCAGACCGCGCGCTTCGTGGTACTGATCGAACGGTGCCAGATCGTGACCGTGGCCACGACCGAAGGTGGCGTACTCCTCGAACAAGCCCTTCTGGACGTAGAACCCGAAGTGCTCGGCTTCGTCGTTCAGCATCCCCTTGCTCTGCTCTTTCGGGAACTGGTTGACCTGACCGTTGGCATAGAGCACATCAAACAGGGTTTTACCCTTCACTTCCGGCATCTTGGCAATCAGTTCAGCCGGCCACACTTCCTCGACTTTGAAGCGCTTGGAGAACTCCATCAGCTGCCACAAGTCGGACTTGGCCCCTTCCGGCGCTTTCACCTGCTGGTGCCAGAACTGGGTGCGGCGCTCGGCGTTGCCGTAGGCCCCCTCTTTCTCCACCCACATGGCTGTCGGCAGAATGAGGTCAGCAGCCTGGGCAGTGACGGTCGGGTACGGGTCGGAGACCACGATGAAGTTGCGCGGATCGCGATAGCCAGGCAGGCGATCGGTATTCATGTTGGGGCCGGCCTGCATGTTGTTGTTGCACATCACCCAGTAGGCGTTGAGCTTGCCATCTTTGAGCATGCGATCCTGCAGCACGGCGTGGAAACCCACCTTGTCGGGAATGGTCCCTTCCGGCAGTTTCCAGATCTTCTCGGCAATGGCGCGGTGCTTGGACTCGGTCACCACCATGTCGGCAGGCAGACGGTGGGCAAAGGTACCCACTTCACGCGCGGTGCCACAGGCAGAGGGCTGGCCGGTCAGTGAGAAAGGACCATTACCCGGCTCGGAGATCTTGCCGGTGAGCAGGTGGATGTTGTAGCAGAGGTTGTTGGCCCAGACACCGCGGGTATGCTGGTTGAACCCCATGGTCCAGTAAGAGACCACCTTCTTGCTCGGATCGGCATAGAGCTTGGCCAGCTTTTCCAGCTTCTCTTTGGAGACGCCGGAGAGCTTGGAGACAGACTCCACATCGTAGTCGGCCACAAACTTGGCAAACTCCTCGAAGGTCATCGGTGTGGCATCGCCGCTGTCCGGGTTCTTCGCTTTCTGCTGCAGCGGATCGGTCGGGCGCAGGCCGTAACCGATGTCGGTGACCCCCTTCTTGAACACGGTGTGCTTGTTGACGAAGTCCCAGTTCACCTTGTCGTTCTGGATGATGTAGTTGGCGACATAGTTGAGGATCGCCAGATCGGTCTGCGGGGTGAACACCATGCCGTTGTCCGCCAGCTCGAAGCTGCGGTGCTCGAAGGTCGAGAGCACGTGCACCTGCACATCCGGGTTGGAGAGACGGCGATCGGACATCCGCGACCAGAGGATGGGGTGCATCTCGGCCATGTTAGAGCCCCACAGCACGAACGCATCGGCCTGCTCGATATCGTCGTAACAGCCCATCGGCTCATCCATACCGAAGGTACGCATGAAGCCAACGACCGCAGAGGCCATGCAGTGACGGGCATTGGGGTCAATGTTGTTGGAGCGGAAACCGGCCTTCATCAGCTTGGCGGCAGCATAGCCTTCCCAGACGGTCCACTGGCCGGAGCCGAACATGCCGACGGCGGTCGGCCCCTTCTCTTTCAGGGTCGCCTTGAACTTCTCGGCCATGATGTCGAACGCCTGATCCCAGCTGATGGGGGCGAAGTCGCCATCCTTGTCGAACTGGCCGTTCTTCATCCGCAGCATCGGCTGGGTCAGGCGATCCTGGCCGTACATGATCTTGGAGAGGAAGTAGCCCTTGATGCAGTTGAGGCCACGGTTGACCGGCGCATCGGGGTCGCCCTGAGTCGCCACGACCCGACCATCCTGAGAGCCCACCAGCACGGAGCAGCCGGTACCGCAGAAGCGGCAGGGAGCCTTATCCCAATGGATGGCTGTCTTGTCGGTACTGGTGATGAGATTGGCTGCCAGCGTGGGGGCACTGACACCGGCCACGGCTGCGGCAGCTGCCACCGCGTTGGCCTTCATAAAGTCGCGTCGACTCAGCTTCATGGCATATCCTCACATTGCTTATCGCGTAATAGTTGTCGAATCTGTCGAACGGGAGCCAGCCATCAGCGGCAGAGGGCACGCCCGGCATCCCATCACTCTTTTCAGTGACCGCCCAGTTCATCGAACTGGTGGTAAATCAGGGCGGCTGAGAGCACACCCGGCATCGCCTGTATCGCATCAATGGCCGCCATGATCGGCCGCTGGCTCGGACCTTCCAGGGTCACGACCAGCTTGCCCTCGTCACTGACGGCGTGGATCTCGGCCCCTTCAAGGGCGCCAATCTGCTCGGCGAGCTGATGGCGCAAGGGGGGCTGGGTCAGCACCACCAGACTCGATACATGGAACTCCTGATCCATTGTGGCTTCTGTGTCACACGGCTTCTGACTCATTCTGACTCCTGCTTGAGGGTGGGTTGGCTCGCACCACCGGATGGGGCGGCTCGCCCGTCGACCTGGATGCTGCCAACCGGACAATCCTGCACACAGGCGCCGCAGCCATTACAGCGATCCGGCTCCACCGTCGGGGTGGGCACACGCCCCAGCACCGGAATAAAACGAATGGCATTGGGCTCACAGCTGTCCTGACAGCGCTGGCAGAACACCTGACCATTGGCCAGACAGTTGGCCTCGATATGGGCCTTGTAGTGCCAGGGGGACTCGCTGGTCGGGCGAAACACAGGCGCCTTGCAGACGGTGGCGCACTCGGTGCAGAAGGTGCATTCGCCACGCTGGAAATCGACCACCGGAAAACCGCCCTCGCCATTCACCAGGATCTGCTCCGGACAGGCGGCCAGACAATCCCCGCAGCGGGTGCAGTCGGCGACAAATGCCGACCAGTTGACTGACCAGGGCAACTGCACCGGCGGTTCGGCAGTTCTCAACCGCCCCCGGAACAGGCCGCGGCGGGCAAGATCGATCTCATCCGGCATGTTGACTCCTGTTCTGGTGAAAAAGGGGACAGTGCGAGTCCATGATTGGCATTCTTGATACCAATTATAAGAGTGGGTGTATATTGCGGCCCTGACAAGGTAAGGGATATACCACCAGGGAGATAAACAGGGGGGATTCTTGCGCCAGATCAAAGCCTTGCAGCGCAATAAAAATGGAGGTATCGGTTAAAATACCTCCATGTGAGGATTGCTATTTAATCGTTGGCGATTTTTTGCGGTTATCCGCCGATCGAGGCGAGATGAGGGGTGATGCCGGCATTGCCCTCATGGAGACGATGGGTGGCACTCTTGCCCGCCAGTGCCGCGCGAATGCGCTGTTGCAGCTCATCGGATTGTGCATCTGCGCCGAGCAGATCCCGCAGGTCGATGCCGTTGTCACCAAACAGGCACAGATGCAGCTTCCCCAGCGAGGAGACCCGCAGCCGGTTGCAACCGGCACAGAAATCCTTGCTGTAGGGCATGATGAGCCCCACCCCACCTTGCGAATCGGGGTGCATAAAGACCTGCGCCGGACCGTCATCCGTGCCCCGCAACTGCTGCACCCAACCGCTCTCCAGCAAGCGCTGTTTGATCTGTTCGCCGCTGACATGGTGGTCACGAAACAGGGTATCCATCTCGCCGGTCTGCATCAGCTCGATAAAGCGCAGCTCGATAGGCTTGTGCCTGATCCAGCCCAGAAAGGCATCGAGCTGGTAGTCGTTGAGCCCCTTGAGCAGCACCGCATTGATCTTCACCGATTTGAAACCGGCGGCCAGTGCTGCTTCGATCCCCTCCATCACTTCGGCCAGCTTGTTCTCGCCGGTGATCTGGTGAAACTGGCGCGGGTCGAGACTGTCGACACTGACATTCAGCGCATTGAGTCCGGCATCAAACCACTCCTGGGCCCGCTCCTTGAGGCGATAGCCGTTGGTGGTCATGGCGACCTTCTCGATACCCGGGGTGGTGGCAATCACCTTGACGATCTCGGTGAAATCGCGGCGCAGGGAGGGCTCGCCCCCCGTGATGCGCACCTTGCGGGTGCCCATGGCGGCAAAACCGCTGACCACGCGGCGGATCTCGTCAATCGAGAGAAAGGGTTGACGCCCCGCTTTGTGACCTTCCGGGGGGCGATAGCCGTCAGGCAGGCAATAGGTGCAACGGAAGTTGCACACATCGGTCACTGACAGACGCAAATAGTAAAAACGACGGGAAAAACCATCTTCAAGTGGCAACATAAACACCTTTCCAAATACGGGAGGCCAGGGCATTTCTTTCCTGACCCTTACAGCTCGAACGTCGGCTGACGGCTGGTTTCCCCCTATCGCTAGGACTTAGGCAAAACCGCTCGGAGTTCATCTAGTTTTTCGATGCTAACACAAGTTGGAGTACACTCCCACGCATCTTGCGGGGTCCTTATCACTATTCAGAGGTGCGCATCAGTATGGGAAAACGGTTCAGGGTCCACTCGGTCAGCAGTGCCATTGGCCGCGCCATGGTGTTGATCCTCTTCATGGCCAGCCTGATCGCGCTGGTCGCCATGGTCACCCTCTTCTACTCGGTACCCGATGCCAAGGCGATCAACCTCTCCGGTTCGCTGCGGATGCAGGCCTATCGGATGGCCTACGAAATCGAGCGGGGCGACAGCGTGCTGGGGCGCCTCTCCCAGTTTGAAGAGACCCTGCACGCCGAAGAGCTGCAGGAGACCCAGCGCTGGATCACTCCTGCCTCCCTGCGTCGCACCTATGGCGAGGTGCTCGGCCAGTGGCAGGTGATGCGCCAGCACATCGAGGATCGTACCCCCAGACGGTACACCGATAACACCGAGCAGTTTGTGGCGGCCATCGACAATTTCGTCAATCAGATGCAGTACCACGTGGAATTCAAGGTGCGGATGCTGGCGCTTGCGGAGGGGCTCGGCCTGCTGGCCATCATCACCATCGCCTGGTTCACGGTGCGCTTCACCCGTCAGCAGGTGGTCGCCCCCCTCAACCAGCTGGTCTACTGTGCCCGCCAGATCCAGCGGCAGGATTTCGATCTTAAGCTGCCCGCCCACGGCGAAAACGAACTGGGGGAGCTATCGCGCGCCTTCGTCACCATGGCCGATGAGCTGGGCAAACTCTATCGGGAGCTGGAAAACAAGGTGGAAGAGAAAACCGCCAAGCTGCAACATGCCAACGACACGCTCTCGTTTCTCTACTCGACCGCCCAGAAGCTGCACGCCGCCCCGCTCAGTACCCGTACCCTCATCAAACTGCTGGACCGCGCCGCCGCCCACCAGCATATCGACCATATCCGGCTGACCCGCTTCGAGCACAATGCCATGCCGGTCTATATCTCGGGGCGCACCGGCTGGCCCGGCGATCTCGATGCGGTGGCCAGCTTTTATCTGCAGATGGATGAGCAGGAGTTCGGCCGCCTCGACATCATCAGCCAACACCCCATCGATGAGCGGTTGATTAAAAACTTCACCATGCTGCTGGCTCAGGTGCTGCACAAAGACCAGACCCTGCTGCAGCAGCAGCGACTGCTGCTGATGGAGGAGCGGGCGGTGATCGCCCGCGAGCTGCACGACTCGCTGGCGCAGGCCCTCTCCTATCTCAAGATCCAGTCCACCCTGCTCAAGCGCTCTTACGCCAAGGGGCAACATGACAAGGCGCAGGAGGCGATGCAGCAGATCGACGAGGGGCTTAGCAATGCCTATACCCAGTTGCGCGAACTGCTCGGTACCTTCCGTCTCACCATTGGCGATGCCAATCTGGGGGAAGCGATCCGCGTCATGCTTGATCAACTGCAGCCTCAGACCCAGGCCGAAATCCGGTTCCATTACGGACTGGCCGACAACGACTTGGAGGCGGGCCAGCATATCCACATTTTGCAGTTGATCCGTGAGGCAGTGCTCAATGCCATCAAACATGCCAACGCGCAAGTGATTGATGTTAGCTGTGAGACCCTCGCCAGTGGTAACATTGAGGTTCAGATTTCAGATGACGGTGTCGGGATCGGACTCGCCAGCTCGGCGATCAACCATTACGGGTTGAGCATCATGAACGAGCGCGCCAGCAAACTGCACGGTCTGCTGACCATCAACGAGCAGCAACCACAAGGCACCTGCGTGCATCTGACCTTTCCCACCAGTCTAACGAGAGACGCCTGATGGACGAGATGAAATACACAGTTCTGGTCGTAGATGACCATCCCCTCATGCGCAAAGGGATTGTGCAGCTGCTGGCTCTGGAAGAGAACATGGAGGTGACCGGTGAAGCCTCCAACGGCACAGATGCCGTGGCGCTGGCCAAAGAGTCAGAGCCGGATCTGATCCTGCTCGATCTCAACATGAAGGGGCTCTCCGGCCTCGATACCCTCAAGGCGCTGCGCGCCGAGGAGATCACCTCCCGGGTAGTGATCCTCACCGTCTCCGATGCCCGTCAGGATGTGGTGGCTTTGCTCAAGGCCGGTGCCGACGGCTACCTGCTCAAGGATACCGAGCCTGATCTGCTGCTGGCCCAGCTGGCCGACGTGATGACCGGCAAGCAGATCCTGAGCGAACCGCTGCGCCCCTATCTCGAAAACATCTACGAGCTGGATCACCTGCAGCAGAAGCTGGAAAGCTTAACGCGTCGCGAAATGCAAATCCTGCGCGAAATTGCAAAAGGCCTCTCCAACAAACAGGTCGCCTCGGTACTCCATATCTCCGAGGGAACGGTCAAGGTTCACGTGAAGAGCCTGCTGAAGAAACTCGAGGCGCAAAGCCGCGTGGAAGCGGCTGTCATGTATCTGGAGCAGCGCAACTAAGCGCCCTCAACCGCCCGAAAAGCCACCCTCCGGTGGCTTTTTTCATTCTCTGGCACAGTCGCTGCATTGTCATATTCAGCAACTACTCAATGGAGGATGGAACATGAAACTACAACCTTTGGCACTGTTCCCCTTGCCTTCCCACATACTGCCGGGCGGCAAGCTTCCTCTGCGTCTGTTCGAGCCACGCCACCTGCAGATGCTCAAGGAGTCATTCATCAACGATCAGGGCTTTGGCATCGTGATGGAAGAGTCGACCACCTCGGGACAATCCGGCCGCATTCTGCCGGTGGGCACCCGGGTCAAGGTGACTGACTTCTACAGCCTTAATGATGGCCTGCTGGGAGTGACGGTGCTGGGACTGGAGCGCTTCTGCATCCACGAGATGGAAACAGACGAGATGGGCCTGCGCCGGGCCAAGGTGGAGATGCTGCCCAACTGGCCGAGCACCCACTCAGATTTCAACGACAAGCTGCTGGTCAATCGCCTGCGGGAAGTGTTCGAGCAGTATCCGGAGCTTGATGAGCTCTATCCGGACAAGCGCTTTGAAGATGCCGCCTGGCTCTGCCAGCGCTGGCTCGAGATATTGCCGATGCCGATTTATGAAAAGCAGATGCTGATTGCCAAACAAAACAGCGAAGCGGCCCGTAAATTTCTGCATCGCCTGATTTCACAATGACAAAAACAGCGTTGCAAAATGCAATTATTCCAACAATGAAAATGTGAAATTCGCATTTTGCGAGTAAGTAGGAACGCAAAACGCCATAACAAGAGAGAGCCGCTGCGCTAAACGGCCAAAATTGAACACAAAAGAGTCCTGAAAAAGTTGGCACAGATTTTTCATATAGATTGATACAACCCGATTTATCCCGTGCTCTCTTCAGTATTTGCTGAAGAACTGGTCAACCCACAAAGTTGACCATTTTTTTTATCCGCGCGTCGGCAACCGCTGACCAAAGTGACGCTGCAAACACTCTCTCAACCGTGACAAGGTGATAGGCTTGGCGAGAAAGTCATCCATCCCCTGCGCCAGACAGCACGCCTTGTCCTCCGCCATCGCATTGGCCGTCAGGGCGACGATAGGCATGGTGCATCCCAACTCACGCAAGCGTCGGGTCGCTTCCAGTCCATCCATCAGGGGCATCCGCATATCCATCAGGATCAGATCCGGGAGCTGCTCATCCACCTGCGCCAGCGCTTCCAGACCATTGGCAGCCAGCCGAACCTTGCCCACCAGTTTTTGCAGCATCAGCGACACCACCAGCTGATTCACCGGGCTGTCCTCCACCACCAGCACATCCAGTGGCAACAGTGCCGAAGCCCCCTCCTCCCGCTGCGGCTGGCTATGGCAGGGTAGCGCCATGCCGGGCAGTTCGAACCAGAAACAGCTTCCCTTGCCCGGCTCGCTCTTCAGGTGGATCTCTCCCCCCATAAGCGTCACCAGACGCTTGCTGATGGCAAGACCGAGGCCGGTACCGGAAAAACGCCGGGTGGCCGAGTTGTCGACCTGGGAGAAGGGTTCAAACAGCAGCGCCTGATCCGCATCAGAGATCCCGATCCCGGTGTCAGAGACCGAGATCAGCAGCTTCTCATCCTGCCAACCCAGATGGAGAGTGACCTCTCCCTGTTCGGTAAATTTGAGGGCGTTGTCCAGCAGATTGCCCATCACCTGGGTAAGACGCACCGGATCTCCCTGCAGCTCGGCAGGGACAGCTTCATCTACCCCATAGCTCAGTGTTATGCCCTTGCCGTCGGCACGGTTCTGCAACGGTTCGATCACGGATTGACACAACTGGATCGGTTGCAAGGTCTCGCAATGGAACACCAGGGTCTGGGACTCGATTTTAGAGAAATCGAGCACATCGTCGATGATGGTCTGCAGCAATCTGGCAGAGTGGGTGGCATGACGTAGCAACTGCTTCTGCTCGGGTGCCAGCTCGGCGTGTAGCACCAGGTCGAGCATCCCCAGCACCGCATTCATGGGGGAGCGGATCTCGTGGGTCATCATGGCAAGAAACTGGGATTTGGCACGGTTGGCCGCCTCCGCATCGTCCCGTGCCCGCGCCAGCTCCTCTTCACGATGGATCTGGTGGCTGATATCGCGTGCGGTACCGCGATATCCCGTAAAAGCCCCCCCATGATCAAAACAGGGTTCGGCACTCACCTCCATCCAGCGGGGGCCGTCGAGCATCGCAACCTGCATGCGTACAGCCCGAACCGGTTTACGCTGCTCCAATAGGTCGAGATATGCCTGTGACTCGGTACTCTGCTTGTTGCAGACATAGTCATAGAGGGTCGGCCGGGTTGCCAGCGGGGTCATCTCGTCAAGGTAACCGGGCTCGGAAGCATAGCTGAGCCGGTGTTCGGCATCGGTCTCCCAGAACCAGTCGGAGGCCATGGCGGCAAAACTGCGAAAACGGCGTTCACTGGCCTGCAGGGCCTGAGTTTTTAAATCGACCTGCTCCTGCAAGCGGGCCCGATAGGCAATGTTGACCAGCGCTTGTGAAATCAACGGACGGCAGCGCTGCATGGCCGCCTTGCTGGTCAGATCGAAGGAGCCGGCCAGCGAGTGCCGACAGAGGATAACGGCGGTAAAGCCGGGGGCCTGCAGCCCGGTCAGCATCAGGCTGGCCCAGCCCGGCTCGCTCGCCAGCGGTGCCAGCTCAGGCAACTGGAACGGGTCATAGATCACCAACGTCTCTCCGGCAATGGCACGAGCAAAGGCCGGGGTCATCAACCAGCTGCGACCGCACTGTTCCGGCTCGGTACTGAGGTGGGTGATGCCCTGTTCCCCACTCCAGGCCACCACATCCGCATGTTCAAATCCAATAAAGGGCTTGAGCACTTGAATGAGGCTCTCCAGCACCTGCTCCAGCGTTTTGGCATCAGCCAGTGTAGCCACCCCTTTCAGCAGGGTATGGGATTCATGACGATACTTGGCCTCGCGCTCACGACAGCGCATAAGATCGACCAGGGTCGCCTGCAGTTTGTCGCCAAGGGCTTCCAATTCACTGTTGCCAATCATCTTGTATCCTGCTCTGCTCAAGCGGTCAGAAAGATCACACTCGATACCATCAGGTTGCCGTGAGCCAGCTCGCCATTGGGCAGTCGCCCCTGCTCGCCGAAGGTAAAGGGGGTGATAAAAGGGATCTTGCCGAGGCGAGCCTGGCTCTGCTCGACAAATTGGCACAACATATCACCTAGCGCCAAACGACAACCAGCACAAAAGATGATGAGAGCGCCGATAGGCTGCAATTCCACATCGACCCCATACCCTGGCTCGACGCGCATGGCATTGAGGCTGCGCTGCAACAACCCTTCCTGACTGCTGTACATCAACAGCAGACGCTCCCCTTGCACCACATCGGTAAAGAGCCGCAGCCCGCCCTGTTCGGTCACAGCTTCGGGATGGGAGAGTTTGTAATAAGGAATGCCATCCAGTGCTCCCACCTGACGGGCCAGCGGGGTGAGCGTGGTCTCCCGCAAAATCGCGCCCACCGGCCAGGGCTGCTCGCGCCCGCACCAGCGGGCATAGACCTCGGCGGCAGGCTGATGATCGATGGTGAGTACCTCCCGCCCGTTGCAGGCGGTGATCTCGCCGCTGAATTCGGCAGGCACATAACCGGAGTGAAACTGAAAAGCGAGCTGGCAATCAGGATAGAGCACCGCCAGACCGATACCATCCTGAGCCACCGCCTCATCCCAACAGAGCTGCCAGTCACCGCTGACACTGCTATCAGCCGCGGATCCACCGACCACCGGCACCGAGGCACCGAGTTCGGCCTCGATACCGGCCAGCAGCCCCTCCTCCTTGCCGGGACTGGCATGAAACAGGATCAACTGGGGCAGCTCGCCCGGTCGACCACAGTCGCTCATGGCTCGGCGCAGCAACTGCCGCACATCCACCCCGTCACCGCTGGCACCGGCCACCCCGAAGGCCCCTTTCTCGTCGTACAGGGCAGCAACTGCCAGCCCATATCCGTCTCGGGCGTGGTGTCCCATCTCGGTCATGACGCCACCGCAAGAGCTGCACCCAAGCAGGCGGGTCGTCGGGAACTGGCGTTTGAGCGCGTCGCGCAGTATCTCCCCTTCATGGGCTTGGGTAAAATAGAGTAACAGCAGGGAGGGGGCCTGATCGGCATGGTGGCGCAGCTGCGCGCAGATATCTTGGGCAGCCAGCGATGAATTCTGGGCGAGGGAGTGAACGGTCAGAAATTTCAACACCATCTCCTTGTTTTATCGAATGTCAGCCTCAAGCAAAAATCATACCTTTATCAAACAATTATCTCGCTTCGCTTGCTAACATAGCGGTCAACTGAGACCAATAACAGGACGCCCATATGTGGCAAAAAAACATCAATGACTTCGATCGGGTCGTTGCCATCGGTGGTGGCCATGGCATGGGACGAGTGCTTTCGTCCCTCTCGTTTCTCGGTCAACGGCTCACCGGCATCGTCGCCACCACAGATGATGGTGGCTCGACCGGACGCCTGCGCAAGAGTCAGGAGTGCATCGCCTGGGGCGATCTGCGCAACTGCCTGAACCAGCTGGTGACCGATCCCAGCATCGGCAGCCTGTTGTTCGAGTACCGCTTCGCCGGCAAAGGCGAGCTGGCGGGCCACAACCTTGGCAACCTGATGCTGCTGGCGCTCGATAATCTCTGTGTCCGTCCTCTTGATGCTATCAAGCTGATCAGTGACATGCTCAAAATCGAGTCACAATTGCTACCCATGTCTGAATTTCCCACCGATCTCTGCGCCCATATGGAGTGTGGCACCCAGATCCTGGGAGAGGTATCCATCGATCAACTGGCAACACCGCCCCTATCCCTCGGCCTGATGCCGGAGGTGCAAGCGACCCGGGAAGCGGTGCTGGCATTGCAGCAGGCGGACATGATCATTCTGGGGCCGGGCAGTTTTCTCACCTCCATCATGCCGCCACTGCTGCTGGCCGAGATCGCCCAGGCCATCAACGAGAGCAGCGCCATGCTGGTTTTCGTCTGCAATCTGGTGGCAGAAAACGGCCCTGCCAGCCAGCTGGATCTGATGAGTCAGTGTCGCTGGCTGGAGTCCCGGGTCGGTCAGGGTCGGCTGGATGCCATCCTGGCCCCACAGGGCGCGAGTGATGCGGGGGACTGGCAAGGGCGTGTGATCGAAGCCGAGCTGGGCGAGCTTGAGCTGCCCCATCGGCACGATCGATTGAAGCTGAAACTGGCGCTGGACCGGATCATCCAGCAACTGCTCAACCAGCGTTAGGCAACGGTCACGGCGCCCCGGCCCCCCTGCATGGCGCCGTTACTGATAATCGGCAAGAAACGCGAGCACCTGAGGCAAGGAGGCCTCCAGCAGTTGCAACTGGCGCTCTGCCTCTGCCACATCGGCCTGCTTGCTGGCCATCTCAAGTGCCATCACCTGCTGATAACTCGGCATGGCGCCATAGCTGCCACAGGATGATTTCATGCTGTGCGCCACCCGAGCCAGCGCCTCCCACTCTCCCTGTTCATAGAGGGGTCTGAGCTGACTCAGCTGCTCGCCCACCTCTTCAATAAAGACTGCGATGACCACGGGCAGCATATCCGGACCGATATCCTCTGCCAGCTGCTGCAACACCTTGCGATCCACCCACTCCATGCGAGGCTCCTCCAGAACGGTATTCAAACAGACCATACTATAGATAGTTTTCGATGTCGTGGCTCACGACCAGGCAGTGATGAAGCACCCGATTGGATGGCTCAGGGAATAAAGTGGCAAAAAATGTGATCAGTATCGAAATAGCGATGCTCAAGCGCCCGTCAAGACAACAACTTGATTGCCACAAATTAACAATTGATCAACACTCAATGCCGTCAGAGTGATGATGCTCAGCAACACCTCTCATCCCTTTTGCCTTTTATGGCTGCTGCGAAGAACCAGGGTAGGTATCTACCCTGGTATTTTTTTATCTTGCCCAAGCGCAACCCGATTGGTCGCCACCCGCTCCCCAAGCCGGAACAGATTGAATTCGCCGGGGGCCATCTTGATCCAGTTCTCATTGCCGGTCAGCGGCCGCGTCGTGACCAGCGTCACCACATCGTTGGGTGTGGTCTCGCTCTGGAAATCGATCACCACCTCCTCATCCAGCAAACTCGCCTCGCCAAATGGCGCGCAGCGAGTCAGCCAGTGCAGGTTGTTGCTGCAGTAGCTCATCACATACTCCCCGTCCGAGAGCAGCATGTTGAACACCCCGAATGCTCTGAGCTCATCACACAAGGTGGCCATATAGCGAAACATGGCGGGAAAGTTTGCAGGACGCTTGGGGTACTTCTGCTCCAACCGGTCGAGCAGCCAGCAGAAGGCGTGTTCGCTGTCGGTATCCCCTACCGGACGGTGGCGACCGGTTGGCAGCTTCTTGTAACCGGTCAGCTGACCGTTGTGGGCGAAGGTCCAGTAACGGCCCCACAGCTCACGGGTAAAGGGGTGGGTATTTTCCAGTGACACGCAGCCACGATTGGCCTGCCGAATGTGGCTGACCACAGCGCAGCTCTTGATGGGCAGCGCCTGTACCAGTCTGGCGATGGGAGATTGGGCGCTGGGCTCGGGATCCTTGAAGGTGCGAAAGCCCTTCCCTTCGTAAAAGGTGATCCCCCAGCCATCCTTGTGGGGCCCGGTCTTGCCGCCGCGCAGCATCAACCCGGTAAAGCTGAAGCAGATATCGGTCGGCACATTGGCACTCATGCCGAGCAGTTCGCACATATCCGGCAGACTCCTTTCATGATTTGGCTTGTGTCATGTTCGACCAGCACGCTGGTTCGACAGACAGCAGGGGAAGGCGCAATCTCTTCCCCTGTGACTGGCAACAACCGGCCGATGGCGAACCATGCTACCGGCGTTGCCCTTGTCTGGTAGTGACAGCCTGATTACTTGGCCATCTCTTTTTCGACCAGCTGGATCAGGATGTGGATCACCTTGATGTGCACTTCCTGAATACGGTCGGCATAGCCAAAGTGCGGCACGCGGATCTCGACATCCGCCAGACCTGCCATCTTGCCGCCATCCTTGCCGGTCAAGGCGATCACTTTCATCCCTTTGGCGCGGGCCGCCTCGATGGCTTTCAGGATATTGCCGGAGTTGCCGCTGGTAGAGATGCCAAGCAACACGTCGCCACGGCGGCCGACCGCTTCTACGTAGCGGGAGAAGACATAGTCATAGCCAAAGTCGTTGGAGACGCAGGAGAGGTGGCTCGGATCGGAGATGGCGATACCGGCATAACCCGGGCGGTTCTCGCGGTAACGACCGGTCAGCTCTTCGGCGAAGTGCATGGCGTCACAGTGGGAGCCACCGTTGCCACAAGAGAGCACCTTGCCCTCTTCTTTGAAAGAGTCAGCCAGCAGTTTGGCGGCCGCTTCGATGTTTTTCAGGTTCTGCTCATCAGCCAGGAAGGCCTGCAGCACGCTGGCAGCTTCGGTCAGTTCATTGCGGATCAATTCTTGGTACATGATGTCTCTTCCACTGTTTTTAGTGTGCGTGTAGATCGCGGCTATTCTCGCACAAGCGAATCGCACAGTCGCCCCCCTGCGAGCCACAGCGCTGGCGGCGCGTGAGCGTTATGGGGATCACAGAGAGAAGGTAATGAAGATGTAAACAGCTTGATAACTTTGTGCGTATGAATTACAACAGGGGCCATATCCAACAGGTCAGACCTCTGGATGAGTTACACCAAGTTGGCACATTTATACACGCAAGGAGCAAGCAATGACGACGACCCTCACTCTGCTCGGGGTGATCCTGGTTATCGGAGCCCTGGCCTATCGCCGGGCATCCCTGTTCATCTCCACCCTGGTCACCGGCGCCGCCCTGGCGCTTGGCGCCATCTATGGTCATGTGCCCTTGCTGGTATGGGCGCTGTTCGCGGTGATCGCCATCCCGCTCAATCTGGTGGAATTTCGCCGCAATCAAATAACCAAGCCGCTGTTCAAGATCTACAAATCGATCATGCCGGAGATGTCCCGCACCGAGAAAGAAGCGATCGAAGCGGGCACAACCTGGTGGGAAGCCGATCTGTTCGCGGGCAACCCGGACTGGAAAAAACTGCACGCCATTCCGGTCAGCACCCTATCTGCCGAAGAACAGGCCTTTATGGATGGTCCGGTCGAGGAAGTGTGCCGCATGGTGAGCGACTGGGAAGTGACCCACGAGCGCGCGGATCTCTCCCCCGAGGTGTGGCAATACCTGAAGGACAACAAGTTCTTCGCCATGATCATCAAGAAGAAATATGGCGGTCTGGAGTTCTCGGCCTACGCCCAGTCCTGCGTCCTGCAAAAACTATGCGGAGCCAGCGCCGTGCTCGCCTCCACCGTCGGCGTGCCCAACTCGCTGGGCCCGGGCGAACTGCTGCAGCACTATGGCACCGACGAGCAGAAAGATTACTACCTGCCCCGCCTGGCGGTAGGTAAAGAGATCCCCTGCTTCGCCCTGACCAGCCCGGAAGCGGGCTCTGACGCCGGCTCCATCCCCGACTTCGGTATCGTCTGCAAGGGTGAGTGGGAAGGAAAAGAGGTGCTCGGTATGCGCCTCACCTGGAACAAGCGCTACATCACGCTCGCCCCCATTGCTACTGTGCTGGGTCTGGCCTTCAAACTGCGTGACCCGGAACACCTGCTGGGCGAAGAGGAAGAGCTCGGTATCACCTGCGCCCTCATTCCCACTCACATCAAGGGTGTCGGCATCGGCCGTCGCCACTTCCCGCTCAACGTGCCGTTCCAGAACGGCCCGACCCAGGGCAAGGATGTATTCGTCCCGCTCGATTTCATCATCGGTGGCCCGGCCATGGCTGGTCAGGGCTGGCGCATGCTGGTCGAGTGTCTGTCGGTTGGCCGCGGTATCACATTGCCCTCCAACAGCACAGGTGGCGTCAAGATGCTGGCCCTGGCAAGCGGCGCCTACAGCCGCATCCGTCGCCAGTTCAAGCTGCCCATCGGCAAGATGGAAGGGATTGAAGAGCCGCTGGCCCGCATCGGTGGCAACGCCTACATCATGGGCGCCGCAGCCAACCTGACCGTGACCGGTATCGACCTTGGCGAGAAACCCTCGGTCATCTCCGCCATCGTCAAATACCACCTCACCGACCGAGCCCAGAAGTGCATCATCGATGCCATGGACATCCACGGCGGCAAGGCCATCTGCATGGGCCCCAACAACTATCTGGCCCGTGGCTATCAGGGTGCGCCCATCGCCGTTACGGTAGAAGGGGCCAACATCCTGACCCGCAGCATGATCATCTATGGTCAGGGCGCTATCCGCTGCCACCCGTATGTACTGCCGGAGATGCTGGCCGCCAGCCACCCCGACAAGGAGCAGGCGCTGAAGGATTTCGACAAGGCGGTATTCAGCCACGTCGGCTTTGCCATCAGCAACCTGGTGCGCAGCTTCTGGCTGGGTGTGACCGGCGCCCGCTTTGCCGCGGCACCGTACAAGGATCAGACCAAGGGCTACTACCAGCAGCTCTCTCGCCTCTCGGCCAACCTGGCGTTCCTGTCAGACATGGCGATGGGCACCCTGGGTGGCGAGCTCAAACGCAAGGAGCGGGTCTCCGCCCGCCTTGGCGACGTGCTGAGCCAGCTCTATCTCGCCTCCAGCGCCCTCAAGCGCTATCAGGACGAGGGACGCCAGCAGGCCGACCTGCCGCTGCTGCACTGGGCACTGCAAGATGCCATGTTCAAGGCACAAGAGGCGATCGACGAGCTGCTGCGCAACTTCCCGAACCGGTGGATTGGCCTTGCCCTGCGTGCCGTAGTACTGCCGCTGGGTCGTGACCTGAACCGTCCGTGCGACAAGCTGGATCAACAGGTTGCCCGTCTGCTGCAAACCCCGAGCGAAACTCGCAGCCGCCTGGCCAAGGGCCAATACCTGACTCGCGAAGAGGGCAACCCCTTCGGCCTGCTGGAGCAGGCACTCGATGACGTGCTGGCCGCCGAGCCGCTGTTCGAGAAAGTCTGCAAGAGCGATGGCATCAAGCGCCCCTTCATGGCACTGGACAAGGTGGCCGACATTGGCCTGGCCGCTGGCGTACTGACCCAGAGCGAAGCCGAGCTGCTGCGCCGCGCCGAAGTAAGTCGCCTGCGCACCATCAACGTCGATGATTTTGACCCCATCGATCTGGTGGCCAACAAGAAGCTGTTTGAAGCTTCGGCTTACCATCGCGCCGCCTGATATCAAGGCAATCAGTCAACGCCTCCCTTGTGGAGGCGTTTTTTATCTTTTGTCACCACTATCAGCAGCCCCGCTGCCGCAACCCGCTATCACAGCTCACCCGACCAGCTGCCGGGCCCGTGTGGTCAGCCGGGAAAAAAGGCACAATAGCCGACAAATCGAATCACCAAGGAAGCCAAGATGACCCTTGAGCACCTGATCCTGTGGCGCCGCGACCTGCACCGCCTGCCGGAAGCCGCCTGGAAAGAGTTTCGCACCACCAGCCTGATTGCCCACCACCTGAGCGAGCTCGGTTATCGCATCGTGCTCGGCGACAAACTGCTGGCCAGCAATCTGATGATGGGGCGTGATGTGGATGTGGCGGCCGAAAAGGCTCGCGCCCGCCGTCAGGGAGCCCATCCCGACTGGCTGGAGCGGATTGGCGATGTCACTGGCCTGATGGGAGAGCTGGACACCGGCCGTCCCGGCCCGACCCTGGCCTTTCGCTTCGACATCGATGCGGTGGAGGTGGAAGAGTCCGACGCCGAACAACACCAGCCGCAACAGGAGGGCTTTGCCTCCCACAACAAGGGGTGGATGCACGCCTGCGCTCACGATGGCCACACCGCCATCGGCATGGGGCTGGCCAGTCAGCTGATGGCGATGAAGGAGCAGCTTTGCGGCCGCATCAAGCTCTTCTTCCAGCCCGCCGAAGAGGGGTGCCGCGGTGGCAAGGCGCTGGCTGCCGGTGGCGCACTCGATGACGTAGATGCCCTGCTCTCGCTCCATATCGGTATTCACGCTGGCAGCGGCGAGCTGGTGATCAATCCCACCGAGTTTCTCTGCTCCACCAAGTTCGACGTCCACTTTATGGGCACCGCCGCCCATGCAGGGCTCGAGCCCAATGCCGGCAGCAATGCGCTGGCAGCCGCCTGCATGGCCACCACCGCCATGCTAGGCATCCCCCGCCACCGCGACGGCATGACCCGCATCAACGTCGGCCAGCTTCACGCTGGCAGCGGCCGCAACGTCATTCCCGATCATGCCGAGCTGCGCGGTGAAACCCGCGGCGCCGACAGCACGCTCAACGACTACATGTTCAGTCAGGTACAGCGCATCGTCGAAGGTACCGCCCTCGCCCACGGCGTCACCTACCGCATCATCAAGCAGGGTGAGGCCATTGCCCTCGACAACAGCCCGGCGCTGCAAGCCGAGCTGGCGGCGCTGGCCCGCAAGCAGGGGCTCGCCACTATCCAGACTCGCCGCTTTGGCGCCAGCGAAGATGCCGGTTTTCTGATGGAGCGGGTGCAAAAACAGGGGGGCGAAGCGGCTTACCTCATTCTGGGGGCCGATCTGGCGGCACCACACCATCACAACGAATTCGATTTCGATGAGCGGGTGATGCAAAGCGGGGTAGAGCTACTGGCCGCCTGGGCCCGTGCCCGACTGGGTGTGGCAGAAGCAGCCCTCTCTTGATATCCCCTCGGCAAGCTCACCGGCTAACGGGATCAAAAAAAGGCGCCTCGGCGCCTTTTTTCTGCAAGAAAAACCTGAGAGCTACTCGCGGAGCTTGCGATGCACATCGGGGCGACCACCGGTCACGCTATCGGCTCTCCCCTCCTCTTTGGCCTTCTCGGCCCGCTTTTTGCGCATCTCGCGGGGATCGGCGATGAGCGGGCGGTAGATCTCGATACGATCGCCGTCGTGCAGCGGCTCGCTCCCTTTCACCGGGCGGCTGTAGATACCGAACTTGTTGACCGCCAGATCGATCTCGGGGTGTTTTTGTACGATGCCGGACTGCTCGATGGCTGCCAGCACGCAGGTCTCGGGCGCCACCCGCAGGGCAATCACCGTCTGCTGCTGCGGCAAGGCATAGACAACCTCGATGTTGAGCTGGTCAGACACCGTAGACCTCCTTCGCCCGGTTGGAGAAGGCGGAGACCATGGAGCTCACCAGATCGCGGAACACCTGACCAAATGCCACCTCGATAAGCTTGGAGGTAAACTCGAAATCGAGATCAAACTCCACCTTGCAGGCATCCACATCGAGCGGGGTAAAGGTCCACCAGCCCGCCAGCTTGCGGAACGGGCCATCCACCAGCTCCATCCTGATCTGGCGGTTCACATCCAGCTGATTGCGGGTGGTAAAGGTCTTGGCAATCCCCGCCTTGGCCACATCGACCGACGCCATCATGTAGTCATCGCCAGCCTCGTGGACACGGCTGCCAACACAGCCGGGCAAAAACTGCGGATAGGCATCCACATCGTTAACCAACTTGAACATCTGTTCTGCACTGAACATCACCAGGGCACTGCGCGTAATTCGGGGCATGGCTTTTCCTCATCCAATCGGCGCGATTTTATCACCATGTTTGGGGTTGTGGAGGTAAAACCTCAGCCAAACCGCTCAGAAAGCCACCACTTGACCTGCTGCGCGTTTTACAGCCGCCCCTGCCTACGTATAATACGAGCCTCCTAGTCATTGCCGGAAATCGCCCGTCATGAGCAAAAAAAACAGTAAAAACAAAGCCGGGTCCAGCACCATTGCACTCAACAGAACCGCGCGCCACGAATACTTCATCGAAGAGAAGATCGAAGCGGGTCTGTCCCTGCAAGGGTGGGAAGTCAAATCCCTGCGGGCGGGCAAGGCCAACATCAGCGAAGCCTATGTCATCTTCCGCGATGGCGAGGCCTATCTGTTCGGCTCCAGCTTCCTGCCACTGCAAGCGGCCTCCAGCCACGTGGTATGTGACCCGACCCGCACCCGCAAACTGCTGCTGAGCCGTCGTGAACTCGACAAGCTCGAAAGCCTGATTGCCCGTCAGGGCTACACCATAGTTCCCCTCGCCCTCTACTGGAAACAGTGCTGGGTCAAGGTCGAGATCGGCCTGGTGAAGGGCAAGAAAGAGCACGACAAGCGCGAAGATACCAAGGCCCGCGAGTGGGATCGGGAAAAAGCCCGCATCATGAAGAACAAGCATCGCGGCTAACCTGCTACTGGCAGGATCAGGACGTCAGTTCACCTTCCCCCAGCGCAGCTGGCTCTTCAGGTTCAGCTGCGTACAATAAATCGGCAAACAGACTGGCTGCCAGAGGGAATGGGTATCAACGCCTTGCTATGACAGCATTTTTGCGTACAATCGCAATTAACAACTTGGGGCTGATTCTGGATTCGACAAGATTCACGAAACCCAAGGTGCATGCCGAGGTGCGGTAGGCCTCGTTAATAAACCGCAAAAAAATAGTCGCAAACGACGAAAACTACGCACTAGCAGCTTAATAACCTGCATAGAGCCCTTCTACCCTAGCTTGCCTGTGTCCTAGGGAATCGGAAGGTCATCCTTCACAGGATCGTGTGGAAGTCCTGCTCGGGGCGGAAGCATTAAAACCAATCGAGCTAGTCAATTCGTGGCGTGTCTCTCCGCAGCGGGTTGGCGAATGTAAAGAGTGACTAAGCATGTAGTGCCAAGGATGTAGTAATTTTGGACGGGGGTTCAAATCCCCCCAGCTCCACCACCTGCTAAAGCCCTGATTCGTCAGGGCTTTTTCTTTATGGCTGGTCAGGGAGTGACACACTGAGGTGTCACATATGCTCTATCCCGGTCTCATCAAAAACCACTGTGGTGTCTACTGCTACCGCCTGATCTTCCCCCCGGCCCTCCGCCAGTACGGAGCTCCTCGTGAGACCCGTTTCTCACTCGGCACAAAAAATCGCGCTAAAACGGGAGAATTGTGGATCCATGCTTTCAAAATTGGCAGGCTCCTACTTGTAGTGGTCAACTAAATCCGGACACTTGGTTAGGCCATTCTTCGGCTTTTGCTGGCGGTATCCCGTCATTGTGGTGATGTGGACGCCGCCAGTTGTAGTAATCCATCAGGTAATAACTGATATCTCGTTTCGCCTCTCGCAAGCTCATATATCCCATAGCCGGGAGCCACTCTGACTTCAGGCTTCTGAACAGTCGCTCCATCGGGGCGTTATCCCAGCAGTTTCCACGACGACTCATGCTCTGGGTTATGCGATAACGCCACAGTCGTTGCCGAAATGCCCGGCTGCCATATTGGCTGCCCTGGTCGGAGTGAAATAGCACACCGGATGGGCAACCCCGCTACTGATAGGCCATCTCCAGTGCTTTGATTGCCAATTCTGCATCAGGTTTATCAGACATCGCCCAGCCCACGACCCGCCGGGTGTACAGGTCAAGCACCGCTGCCAGGTAATACCAACGACCACCTGCCCAGACGTAGGTGATATCACCACACCTGATTGGGTTGCTGGACATCAAATTCGCGGGCCAGCAGATTGGGAATGCCCGGTCGTTCAGACCGAGCGACCTGATAGCGATGAGCGCCCGGTTGCTTGGATACCAGACCGGCTTCCTTCATCAGGTTACGTACTTTGAATCGACCAATCTGATACCCCAACTCCCGCATCATCGACATCAAGGCACGGCTGCCTGCCGAGTTCCGGCTCACTTTGAACAAACGGCGCAACTCAGAGCGATGCTGCATGCGCTCACGGTTAATCGTCCGCCTGCGAGCCAGATAGTCGTAAAAACAGGATGTTGGAACATCGAAAGCGCAGCAGACCAGGGTGATGGGGGCTTGCTCCCTTAATCGGTCTATCAGCGCGTACGTGTGAAGTCGTCCGACATCAAGAGAGCAGTAGCTTTTTTAGAATGACCTTTTCACGTTCGAGTCGGTTGATACGGGCTTCCAGCTCCTGGATTTTCTGCTGCTCAGGAGTTAGCGCTTTGCTGATTGGGGTTGTGCCACTGCGTTCGGATTGAAGCTGCTG
This sequence comes from Aeromonas sp. 600282, assembly GCF_049175755.1. Classification (NCBI taxonomy): domain Bacteria; kingdom Pseudomonadati; phylum Pseudomonadota; class Gammaproteobacteria; order Aeromonadales; family Aeromonadaceae; genus Aeromonas; species Aeromonas sp. 600282. The sequence continues at coordinate 85,417 of NZ_JAAKVR010000003.1, forward strand.
AACCCAGCGACGGAGCACGGTTTCACCGACGTCCAGTGAACGGCTGGCTTCGGGGACTGAATATCCCTGGTCGAGCACCAGGGATGCGGCTTCGAGTTTGAATGCGGCAGTAAATGAGCGACGTAATCTTGTCATTGAACACCTCAGGTCATGGTGGCGACTGTACCACCTAAAATGGTGTCCGGGATAATTAGACCACTACACCCTTATGCGCTCGATACTCCCACTATTCCTACTATGAAGCCGTGAAAGATGAAGTAATCCGGTGATAGAGAAGAGGTACTTTACCCCTCACGCCTCTCAAGACATGCAGCCCCCATCTGATTACTATCCCTATAGCCAGTATGCTCATGGGGTTGTATTGACTCTTGCAGAGGGGGCCATTTGTCATATTTTCTGTGAGATTTTTTCAAGCCTCATTGCATATATAAGAAGACCTCCCTTACCCCCCTGCTCCCCTCCATGCAATTTTCCCCCATAATCGAACAGACCTATCCTATCCCCCCTCGATTCTTTTATTTTCCTCTGGTGTTCTCTCTTGCGTACAAGACAAGTTAGCCGCCCGTCATGGGCAGCCTATACACTGTGAAGTGTTGGGCATGGTGTTGGGCAAATGCGCTAAAGAGCTAGCTTTACCAAGAAGCCAACCCTTTGTTTTATATGGTGCCGATAAGGGGAATCGAACTCCTGACCTTCGCATTACGAATGCGCTGCTCTACCAACTGAGCTATACCGGCTTGTTGCTCTCCACATTCATAAAAAATGACCGGCAAGTCAATTGAGCCAACTCGATTTTATGAGTTGGCTCATGGTGTTAGAGCCCGATTTACAGATCGGCAAACTCGGGGATATGGGCACGGCCGCGGCTTTCGAGAAATTCGAGCAGGGCGCGGGGGGAGCGCACCAGGATCCGCTCTTGCGGGAAGCCCGCTTCGGTCACCAGACGGTGGCAATGGTCAAAATCGCCGAGGCTGAAAGCGACATGGGAATCGGAGCCGAAGGTGAGGTAGGCCCCCAGATCTCGCGCGGCTTCAACGATTGCGCGGCAGTTGCCTTCGCTCCCCGGGCGCGAGTGAATGAAGGAGGAGTTGTTGATCTCCAGCGCCACCCGATAGTCCGCAGCCGCCTTGACCACCGCCTGAATGTCGATGGGAAATGCGGGGTTGCCCGGGTGGCTGATCATATCGACTCGGCCGCTCTTGATGGCGTTGATCATCGCCTGGGTGTGGGTTGCCTGATCGCAGGGAGGGAATACCTGCTCATGAAAACCCGCCATGATCATGTCGAGACGCGACTCATAGCGCTCTGGGAAATCGATCTCCCCGTCGAGGTTTTTGATGTTGGCCTCGATACCCCGCAAGATCCCTACCCCTTCCACCACTCTTGGCAATATCGGCAAGTTGGCAAAATGCCAGACATGAGGGGCATCGGCCATCTCGGGCCCGTGATCCGTGGTGGCAAACAGCTTGATCCCCTTGGCCCTAGCTATCGGCAGATAGTCGTGGATGGTGCTGTAGGCATGGGTGCTGGCAATGGTGTGAGTGTGGGTATCGACCGGGTACTTCATCTTCTCTCCCCTCATATTTTGAAGGGGCAGCATAGCAAAGAGCGGCAGCTTGGGCCACGCCAGTGCTTGCCACACTTTGTCACAAAAAACCGCGAAGCTGACATAGTCTGAGGGGCTCTGGCTGGCATACTGCCTCCGTCGATACATGCCTGAACTCGCATCGACAGTTTGCCGTCAGGATGACGCGAACTAACTTTCCCCACCGTCGCGCCCTGCGGCGGTTTTTTTTTGCCTGCAAACCGCAAACCGGTAACAAACGCGCAAAAAAAAAGCCCAACTAGCATGGTGCAGGTTGGGCGAGACTTAATGTTTAATTGCAGTGGCATAGATATAGAGTCCTGCTTTTTGACTAAGTTCCGCCCACTTTGCTTTTTTCATCGAAAAACATTCCGCTAACACTCATTCACATTCTCTTGACACTTCACGTTATGAAACGTACTTTTTAAACATTCGTTTAAGTGAGGTGTCCAGTGAGTAAAATCGATACCAAAAACCGTATTCTCGACGCCGCTGAAGTGCTGTTTGCCGAGCGGGGATTCGCCGATACCTCTTTGCGTCTGATCACCAGCGAGGCCGACGTTAATCTGGCGTCGGTGAACTATCACTTCGGCTCCAAGAAGGAGCTGATCCAGGCGGTGCTCGACCGCTATCTGAGCCTGTTTATGCCCGATCTTGATGCTCGCCTGCGGGTACTGATGGAGCAAGAGCAGCTGACCCTGCTGCAACTGTTTGAAAGTTTTGTAGAGCCACTGATGAAACTCTCGGCGGTGCGAGCCAACGGCCCGGCCATCTTTATGCAGCTGCTGGGGCGCGGCTATATCGACAGCCAGGGCCACCTGCGCCGCTTTATCACCGCCCACTATGGCCCCATTTTGCAGCGGATCACCCAGGCCATCTCCAAGGCCAATCCGGCCCTGTCGCCCGCGGATCTCTTCTGGCGCCTGCACTTCACCCTGGGCACCGTCGTATTCACCATGGCCTCTGCCGATGCCCTGCGCGACATCGCCCTGGCCGACTTTGGCCAGCAGCTCGATGTGGAAGGGCTGGTGCGCAACGTTATTCCTTATCTGGCGTCCGGAGTCGGGGCGCCCGTGGAGTCGACCAGGCTCTCCCTGGCCGTGTAACAACCAACAATAAATCAACGGAAACAGTGAAATAGAAGGAACTTCGGTATGATCACATTGCTTGTCCTGCTGGTGCTGGCGATAGCCGTTGTGCTCGGCGTACCCTCCATCCGTAAAAAGGTGGTAACCCGTCCGGTATTCGGCATCTTCAAAAAAATATTGCCGCCCTTGTCAGCTACCGAGCGGGAGGCCATGGAAGCCGGCTCCGTCTGGTGGGATGGCGAGTTGTTTCGCGGCAACCCCGACTGGAAAAAACTGCACGGTTACGGCAAGGCCGAGCTGACCGCAGAGGAGCAGGCCTTTATCGACAATCAGGTCGAAACCCTGCTCGCCATGGTCGATGACTTCAAGATCGTCAACGAAACCAAAGACCTGCCGGAACCGGTGTGGGACTATCTGAAGAAGGAAGGCTTCTTCTCCCTGATCATCCCGAAATCCTATGGCGGCCGCGAGTTCTCGGCGATAGCCAACTCCACCATCGTCACCCGCATTGCCACCAAGAGCCTGAGCGTGGCGGTCACCGTCATGGTGCCGAACTCCCTCGGCCCGGGTGAGCTGCTGATGCACTACGGCACCCAGGCCCAGAAAGATTTCTGGCTACCGGGGCTAGCCAACGGCAAGGAAGTGCCCTGCTTCGCCCTGACCGGGCCGGAGGCGGGCTCCGATGCAGGTGCCATTCCTGACAAGGGAATCGTCTGCAAAGGGATGCACAAGGGTGAAGAGGTGCTGGGTATTCGCCTCAACTGGAACAAGCGCTACATCACCCTGGCGCCGCGCGCTACCGTGCTGGGGCTGGCGTTCAAACTCTATGACCCGGAAAAACTGCTGGGTGACAAGGAAGAGCTCGGCATCACCTGCGCCCTAATCCCCACCAGCCACCCCGGCGTGCGCGTCGGCGATCGCCACTACCCTATGGGTCTGGCGTTCATGAACGGCCCGACCTTCGGCAAGGATGTGTTCATTCCGCTCGACTGGATCATCGGCGGCCCGGATTACGCCGGTCGCGGCTGGCGTATGCTGGTCGAATGCCTCTCCGCCGGTCGCGGCATCTCGCTGCCTGCTCTGGGCACCGCCTGTGGTCACATGGCGAGCCGCACCGTGGGCGCCTACTCCTATGTGCGCAAGCAGTTCGGCATGTCCATCGGCAAGTTTGAAGGGGTGCAAGAGGCGCTGGCCCGTATCGGCGGCCTCACCTATCAGCTGGAAGGAGCCCGTCGCATGACCGCCGGTTCCCTGGACCTGGGTCAGGCACCGGCCATCGTCACCGCGATCTCCAAGTACCACATGACCGAGATGGCACGCCAGATCATGGATGACTCCATGGACATCCACGCCGGTCGAGCCATCCAGCTGGGCCCGAAAAACTACACCGGCTACGCCTACATGGGTATTCCGGTCGCCATCACGGTGGAAGGGGCCAACATCCTGACCCGCAACCTGATGATCTTCGGGCAAGGGGCTACCCGCTGCCACCCGTACGTGTTTGCCGAGCTGGAAGCGGCAGCCGATACCGACGTGGAACGCGGTCTCGAGAAGTTTGACGCCCTGCTGATGAAGCACATCGCCTTCGGCGCCGGCAACTTCTTCGGCTCCCTGTTCCAGGGGCTGACTCTGGGCCAGTTCAACAGCGCGCCGGTAGCTGGCGAAACCGCCCGCTACTACAAGCAGCTCTCCCGCATGAGTAAAGGGCTGGCCCTGTGCGCCGACGTCTCCATGCTGATGCTGGGTGGCGATCTCAAGCGCAAGGAGATGATCTCCGCCCGTCTGGGGGACGTGCTGAGCCACCTCTATCTGGCCTCCGCCACCCTCAAGCATTACGAGGATCAGGGCCGCATGGTCTCCGATCTACCGTTCGTGCAGTACGCGGTGGAGCGCAACCTCTACCTGATTGGCAAGGCGTTCGAGGGCTTCTTCCAGAACTTCCCGAACAAGGTGGCGGGTGCCGTACTCAAGCGCGTGGTGTTCCCGTTCGGCGTCGGTTACAAGATGCCGGCCGACGATCGCTGCCACGCCATCTGTCTGGCCATGATGAAGCCGGGCGAGTTCCGCGACCGTCTGACGGCGCTGTGCTACGTCGGCAAAGACGAGGCGGATCCGGTCGGCCTGATGGAGCGCGCCTTCCAGGCCATGGTCGCTGTGCAGCCCTACGAGAAGAAGCTGGTGCAGGCCCAGAAAGAGGGCAAACTGCCCCGCAAACTGGCGCTGCCGGAGCTGGTTGCCGCTGCGCTGGCAGGCTCCATCCTGAGCAAGGACGAAGCGGACAAGCTGCTGGCCGCCGATGCCCTGCGCTACGAAGCGATCCAGGTAGACAACTTCGCTCCGGGCGAGCTGGAAGGCTTCTCCCAGCAACCAAGCAAGCAGCCAAACAAGGTCGAGCACGCCGCCTGATCCCTTGGCAAACCAGTACCAAACCGGCCCTCGTGGCCGGTTTTTTGTTTGTTAACCATGCATTTACAAGCTAGGAGAATTCCAGTTAAATGCTTGAGTCCCTGTTGCAGGGGCTTTGGAAGCAAGGCCAGCGGAATGGCCGATAACAACAACTCAGGAAGAGTGAATGAACCTCGCCAAAACGGCGATCGAACGCCCCATCTGGGTGGCGGTCTCGATCGTGCTTATTTTCCTGCTGGGCCTGCTCAGTATCCGGGGACTGCCGATCCAGCTGTTCCCCGACATCGACCGTCCACACCTCAACATCTCAGTGAGCTGGCGTTCAGCCTCGCCCCAGGAGATGGAGTCGGAGATCACCGACCCCATCGAACAGGAGATGCAGGGGGTGCAAGGGCTCAAGAGCCTTGTCAGCAACAGCTATCCCGGCTTTACCGAAATCGACATGGAGTTTGCCCTCGGCACAGACATGCAACGGGCCCAACTCGACGTGATTTCGCGACTGAACCGGGTCTCGGGATTGCCGGACAAGATCGGCGGCCCCTACGTCAACAACTATAGCAGCAACGATACCCTCACCTTCTTCTTCATCCAGCAACTGCCCGGCGCCAAAGGGGTGATCGATGATCATCAGGCGTTGATCGAGGCGCGGGTCAAACCCGAGCTGGAACGCATCGAAGGGGTCTCGACGGTCGCAGTCGAGGGGATCAATGAGCGTCAGATCCAGATCCGCTTCGACCCCTATCGCGCCGCCGAGCTGGGGGTGGAGATCCCGGTGCTGGCCAGCCGCGCCACCACCGGCTGGGACGTGTCGGCCGGTACCCTCGACATCGGTCGCTGGGAGTACAAGCTGCGCTTCGCCGGTCGTTACGATGTCGAGACGCTGGGGGACAAGGTGGTGGACTGGCGCAATGGCCTGCCCATCTATCTGCGGGATGTGGCGGAGGTAAGGGTGGCCAGGGAAGAGAACCCGGTGCTGCGGATCCAGAACGGCAATACCGCCATCGCCGCCCAGATCTTCAAGAAGAGCGGCGCCAATGCCCTGGCCTCCCTTGAGGCGATCAAGGCCCGGGTGAACGAGCTCAACCGCGAGGTGCTGGAGCCGGTCGGGCTGCACATGGAGCAGTCATTCGATGCCTCCCTCTACATTAATCGCGCCGTCAGCATGGTCACTGCCAACCTGGGGCTCGGGGTGCTGCTCTCCTGCACCATCCTCTGGCTCTTCCTGCGCCAGCTCAAGGCGACCCTGATGATTGCCCTCGCCATCCCCATCAGCATCATGCTCACCTTCTGCCTGCTCAAGGTGATGGATCGCACCCTCAACATCATCTCGCTGGCAGGCATCGCCTTTGCCGTCGGCATGGTGCTCGACGCCGCCATCGTGGTGCTGGAGAGTATCTACCGGCGCCACGAGCGGGGGGATTTGAGCAAGGCGGAGGCGGCGCTCGAAGGTACCCGTCAGGTGTGGACGGCGCTGGTGGCATCCACCCTCACCACGGTCGCCATCTTCCTGCCGGTGCTGCTGCTCAACGATGTGGAGGGCCAACTGTTTGCCGATCTGGCGCTGACCATCGCCTGCGCCGTAACGGTCTCCATGCTGGTCGCCGTCATCGTGCTGCCTGCGGTGGCGGCGCGCTGGATGGGACATGAAACACTGACCGACCCCTATGCGTCGCTGTGGCAGCGCACCACCCGTCATGTGATCCGCTGGACCTCGACCTCACGCCAACGCTGGACGGTCATCACCCTGATGATGAGTCTGCCGGCACTGGCCACCTGGGCGCTGCTGCCCAAGATGGACTATCTGCCGGACGTGAAACGGGACGCGGTGGATGTCTGGATGAACTTCACCCCCGGGGTCAACCTCAAGGCCCAGCGCGAAGAGGTGATCGATACCCTGATCGCCCGCCTCGCCCCCTACATGAAGGGGGAGAAAGAGCCTGCCCTCAAGAACTACTACATCTTGCGCTACCCGGGGGGCGCCCAGATTGGCGTGCGCCCCAAAGACGAAAACCGCATCAAGGAGCTGGAGAGCCTGTTGATGAAACAGCTGCTGGTGGGTATTCCCGACACACGGGTGTTCGGCGGTCAGGGGTCGCTGTTTGGCGGCTTTGACAGCGAGAACGGCGTCTCCCTGCTGCTGCAGGGGGGTAACCTGCCCGAGCTCTATCAGGCGGCCCGTGCCAGCATGGGGATCCTCAGCAAGGACCTGCCGGGAGCACAGATCCGGCCCGAACCGAGTCTCGACTTCACCGCCCCCGAGCTCAAACTGGTGCCGCAAGATCGGCGCCTCGCCGAAGTGGGCTGGGATCGCACACCCCTGCCCACCATCATCCAGACCTTTGGCGACGGCTTGCGGGTCGGCGAGTATTTCGATGGCGAGGATCGGCTCGACATCATGCTGATGGGGCAGAGCTCCGCCAATCCGGACGAGCTGAAGGCAGTGCCGCTGGCCACCCCCTCCGGGCGCATCGTTCCCCTTGGCGAGCTGTTGCGGGTGGAGCACGACATGGGCCCGGCCAGCATCTTCCGGGCCGATGGGCGGCGCAGCATCAGCCTGCAGATAGCGCCCCCGGCGGGCATGACCATGGAGCAGGTGATCGACACCCTGAAAAACCGCAGTTTTGCCGCCATCCGTCCCCTGCTGCCCGCCGGTGGCGAGCTGCGCATTGCCGGCAATGCCGACAGCCTGCAACAGGCGCTCGACAATCTGGGGACCATCTTCCTGTTTGCCGTGGTGATCCTGCTGGTGCTGCTGTGGGGAGTGTTTGCCTCCCTCAAGGATGCCCTGCTGGTGCTGCTCACCCTGCCCCTTGCCTCAGTTGGCGGCGTGCTGGCACTGCAACTGAGCGGGCTGCTGGTGCCGCTGCCGATGGATCTGCTCACCATCATCGGCTTTGTCATCCTGCTGGGACTGGTGGTCAACAACGCCATCCTGCTGGTGCATCAGACCCGCACCGCCGAGCGGGACGGCATGAGCCGCCAGCTGGCGGTGGCCGATGCCCTGCAAAGCCGGATGCGTCCCATCGCCATGACCAGTCTCACCAGCATCTTCGGCATGCTGCCGCTGATGCTGAGCCCGAGCGAGGGGAGCGAAATTTACCGCGGGCTCGCCACCGTCATTGTCGGCGGCATGAGCTGCAGCACCCTGTTTACCCTGATCCTGTTGCCTGCCTTCCTGCGTCTCGGGGAGCAGGTGGCGATCCCACAACCCCTGCGCCAGCGGGCCTGAGCAAGGAGCTCATCGATGACACATATGATTACCCGAATGTTGGCTGGCGCTGTGCTGATAGCAGGCAGCACGCTACCGGTATTGGCCGATCAGGGCAAGATGGTGACCCTGGCGGATGTGACCCAAGGGGATGCTGCCGCCAATATCTGGGTCAGCGGCACGGTGGCGAGTCGCCAGCAAGCGGCGCTCAGCGCCGAAGTGAGCGGCCGGGTGGAGTGGATCGCCGAATTTGGCAGCCGGGTCAAAAAAGGGGACGAGCTGCTGCGCCTCGACAGTACGGCGCTGCGCCTCTCGCTGGAGCAGGCTCGCGCCGAGCAGGCGAAATGGCAGAGCAACCTGCGCTTCGCCCGCGCCGAATCCCAGCGGATCACCCGGCTGCACCAGCAAAAGAGCGCCTCCCAGAGCCAGTACGACAAGGCCAGTTACGATGTGGAGCAGGCCGCGCTGGCCGAGCGACTGGCCGCCATACAGGTAAACCAGATTGAAGAACAGCTGCGCCGCAGCCACATCTATGCCCCGTTCGACGGGGTGGTGAACAACCACTTCATCCAGCCCGGCGAGCATGTGGACGCGGGCGAGCAGGCGCTGGAGCTGGTCAACCCGGATCAGCCGGATATCCGCCTGCAGGCCCCCATTCTCTGGGCCCAGCAGCTGGCGCCGCAAACCCGGCTGCGGGTGGAGGGGGAGCAGTTGAGCGGTCACGGCGTCTATTACCAGCGGGCCGCCAGCGCCGATCCCAAATCGCGCCTCATCGAGCTGCGCCTCAAACCGGAAGCGGGCAACTTCATCATCGGTTCGCCGGTACGGGTTGCCCTGCCACTGGGGGATCAGCAGAGCATGCTGCTGCCCCGGGACGCTCTGGTGCTCGGCACCGATGGCAGCGTGGTCTATCAGGTGGCGAGAAGCGGCAAATCGCTCAAAGTGAATCGGGTGCCGGTCACCGTGCTGTTTGGCGACAGCCAGCAGGTGGCGGTGAGCGGCGCCCTCAAGCAGGGGGATCGGGTGGTGGTGCGCGGCGCGGGCAGCCTGCAGGATGGCGACACCATAGCGCTGTTCAAGGGCTAACCACGCTCGACGCAGGCTGGCCAATCTTTGCCCGCTTGACCCGGGACATACAGCCAAACGGGCCACAGTTTGCTATCTTGGCGGCCATCACTCGCGTTTAGAGCAATCAACACCCATGAGCATTATTTTGGGCATCGATCCGGGATCGCGGATCACCGGATACGGGGTTATCCGGGTCGTGGGCGGCAAGGCCGAATACCTGGGCTCTGGCTGCATCCGCACCGATTGCGGCGAGCTGCCGGAGCGCCTCAAGCAGGTCTATGACGGGGTATGCGAGATCATCACCCAGTTCAAACCCACCGAGTTTGCCATCGAGCGGGTCTTTATGGCCCGCAACGCCGACTCGGCCCTGAAACTGGGGCAGGCCCGGGGCAGCGCCATCGTCGCCGCGGTCAACGCCTATCTGCCGGTGAGCGAATACTCTGCTACCCAGATCAAGCAGGCAGTGGTGGGCACTGGCGGTGCCGCCAAGGAGCAGGTGCAGCATATGGTGACCCATCTGCTGAAACTCTCCGCCACCCCGCAGGCGGATGCGGCGGATGCCCTCGGCGTCGCGCTCTGCCACCTGCACACCCGCCAGAGCCTGATCAAGATGGCCGGCCGTGCCAGCAGCTCGGTACGTGGCCGCTATCGCTGAGCCCTTGTGTCGTCCACGACTCATCTCGGTATCGCAAAATAAAAAACCGCCCCGTAAATCCGGGGCGGTTTTTTATATTTCCCCACATAACGGGGCCATCACTGATGGCCCCGTTATGTTTCTCATGTTGAATGGATTTGCTCTACCCCACCTCCTCCAGCGCGCCGATCAGGGCGTCGAGCCCCTGGTCAACCTTCGAGCGTGGGCAGCCGACGTTGAGGCGGATATAACCTGTACCTTCCGGGCCGTAGGTGTCGCCGCGCATGATGGCGACCCGGTATTTCTCCACCAGCAAGGCTTGCAGCGCATCCATCCGTTCGGTGGTGTCGATGCCAAGGCCCCGCAGGTCAATCCAGGCGAGATAGGTTCCCTCGGGCACCCGATAGTCGATGGCGGGGAAGGCTGCATTGAGCCGCGCCACCACCTGGGTCAGGTTGCCATGCAGATAGCTTTTCAGCGCATCGAGCCAGGCAGCGCCGTCCCGATAGGCGCTGATATGGGCCAGCACCCCGAGAATGGGGGGCGATGAGAGGCCATGGGCCGCCTTGAGCCGCTGCAGATAGGCGGCCCGCACCTCGGCGTTGGCGATAAAGGCATAGGCACCGCCAAGGGCGGGAATATTGAAGGATTTGGAGCCCGAGCTCACCAGTGCCCAGCTATCGTCCGGCGCCACCTCGCTCCACGGCAGATAGCGGGCAAAGCTCACATCCATATGGATGTCGTCCGAGATGACCTTGACCCCGTGGCGCTGGCAGATGGCGGCCATCCGGCCCAGTTCATCCCGCGTCCAGACCCGGCCGGTGGGGTTGTGGGGGCTGCAGAGCAGCAAAATCCGGCAATCGGGGCGGGCTGCTTGCTGCTCGAAGCAGCCCCAGTCGATCTGGTAACTCCCCTCTGCTTTTTTGAGCGGGCATGGCAGCAGCACCCTGTCGTTGGCGGCCAGCATATTGCCGAAGGCGTCGTAGGCGGGGGTATGCACCAGCACCCCCTCCCCCGGCGCCGACCAGAGGCTCACCAGCTGGGCAATCACATAGATGACCGAGGGACCGTAGACCAGCGTCTCGGGGTCGAGGCTCGCCCCGTAGCGGTGGGCAAACCAGTTGCTCACCGATCCCTTGAAGTCGTCGTGATTCCAGCGGCTGTAGCCAAAAACCCCGTGCTCAAGGCGGGTTGCCAGGGTCTGGCGAATGCAGGGGGCGGTCGCGAAATCCATGTCGGAGATGGTAAAGGGGAGCAGGTCGGCATGGCCAAAACGGTCGGCTACATAGTCCCACTGGGTGCAGTAGGTGCCGTGGCGGTCGACCACATGGTCGAAGTCATAAATATCGTGCATGAAGTTTCTCCCTCCATAAACAGGAGACATATTGGGAGAGGCAAACAAGGGGGGCTTGCGCCCCCCGTTCGGTTCTTATTGGCCGATTCAGGCCCCCATCAGGCTCTGCAGCTGGTTTTTCACCAGATGCACCTGCGGGCCGATCACCACCTGCAGGTTGTGCTCGTCGAGCTTGATCACCCCGATGGCGCCGTTGGCTTTCAATACCTTGTCATCGACCCGGCTCATGTCCTGCACCGACATCCGCAGGCGGGTGATGCAGTTATCGAGCGCCAGAATGTTATCGGCACCGCCCAGGGCGTTGAGGATGATTTCACCGTTGTAACCGCTGTTGCCGGCCTTCTTGCCTGCAGGCTGGGCAGCTTCGCTGGTTTCAATCTCGCGGCCAGGGGTTTTCAGGTTAAAGCGCACGATGGCGAAGCGGAACACGCTGTAGTAGATGGCAAACCAGATGGCAGCCGCGACCGGCACCAGATACCACTTGGTGGCGGTGCCTTGCAGCACGCCGAACACCAGAAAATCGATGAGGTTGCCGTCAGTGTTGCCGATGGTGACGCCAAGCAGCCCCATGGTCATAAAGCCCAGACCGGTCAGGATGGCGTGAATAACGTAGAGTACCGGCGCCACGAACAGGAACAGGAACTCCAGCGGCTCGGTGATACCGCCGATGACGCAGGCCACTACGCCGGAGACCAGCAGCGCCTTGATCTTGCCGCGATTTTCCGGACGGGCACAGTGATACATGGCGAGCGCCGCGCCCGGCAGGCCGCCGAGGAAGGCAGGCATCTTGCCCTGAGAGAGGAAGGAGGTGGCAGAGACCGAGAAGCCGCTGGTGTCGGCGCAGGAGAGCTCGGCGTAGAAGATATTGAGGGCGCCGCTCACCTCGTGACCGCATACCAGCTGGGTGCCGCCCGCTTCGGTAAAGCGGATCAGCGCCACCAGAATGTGGTGCAGGCCGAGCGGCAGCAGCAGACGCTCACCGGTACCGAACAGGAAGGGGCCGAAGGGACCGGCGTGGGAGATGAGCGCCCCGATGCCATTGATGCCGGCAGCAAACCAGGGCCAGACGAACGGCACGACCAGACCGACCACACCCAGCACCAGCGCGGTGATGATGGGCACGAAGCGGGCACCGCCAAAGAAGGCGAGCGCATCGGGCATCTTGTAGGTGTAGAAACGGGCGTGCAGTTTGGCGACGATCACCCCGACGATGATGGCCCCCAGAATCCCGGTGTCGATGGAGCTGATGCCGAGGATCGATTTCACCCCGTAGGCCTTTTCCGCCGCCGCGTCACCGATGACGTTGGCCACGGTCAGGTAGAAGTTGATGGAGAGGTTGAGCGCCGCATAGCCGACGAAACCGGCAAAGGCCGCGACCCCCTTCTCTTCCCGCGCCAGCCCCAGCGGAATGGCCACCGCAAACATCACCGGCAGGTAGATAAAGGCCACCAGCCCCACCTTGGTCATCCAGAGGAACAGCAGTTGCAGCACGGTATTGTCGAGGAAGGGCATGCTCTGCTTGACCGCATCGCTGGTGAGCGAGCTGCCGACACCGAGCAGGATGCCCGAGAAGGCCAGCAGGGCGACCGGCAACATAAAGGTCTTGCCGAGGCTCTGCAGGAACTCCCAGATGGTGGATTTGGCTTGAGGCTTGGCCATGAAACGGCTCCTTGTGAATAAACAGCAATATCTGCGGCTGCCCTCCCCCGCTCGAGGCAATCTCGAAGCAAGCTCGAAGTAAAGGCGCGGGTCAGCATCAGGTTTTGCTGGATGATAAATCGTTTTATCAAACTACAAGTGCCGACAAGATCACAGAATAAGGGGGCTGTCTGGCAGCAGGATCCAAATTTGTGAGCCGGATCGGCCCAATGGTGATGTAACGTTTCACTTGAGCATCTGAGCAGGTATGCTGGAGCCTCGCTTTCAACTGTCCGTCGTCCGTTCGCCCTATGTCGCCCAAATCCCTCTCTGCCAAAGCCACCAAGATCACCGATGTCGCCCAGCGGGCGGGTGTGTCGGTCACCACCGTCTCCATGGTGCTCAACGGCAAGGGGCGCATCTCGCCCGCCACCGCCGAGCGGGTGCAGCAGGCGATAAAAGAGCTCGACTATGTGCCCAACAGCGCCGCCGCCAACCTACGCAGCCAGCAATCCAATCTGGTGGGGCTGATCCTGCGCGACATCACCGACCCCTTCTATACCGAGGTGACCGCCGGGGTGAGCGAGGTGCTGGAGCAGCAGGGCTATCTGCTGTTTCTGACCCAGTGCGGCCACAGCCCGGAACGGCTGCAGCAGAGCATCCACTCCCTGTCACGGCAAGGGGTGGCGGGCATCATCTTCAATCCGGTGCGCGGCGCGGCGGCCAAAACCCTGGAGACTCTGCTCGACTCCGAACTGCCGGTGGTGTGCGCCGCCCGCTCCTACTATCGCGATGACGTGGACTTTATCGGCCCCGACAACACCCACGCCGCCAAGCAGGCCACCACCTACCTGATCGAGCAGGGCCACCGCCATATCGCCTATGTCGGCGGGCGGGCCGACTCCCTCACCCGCGCCGAGCGGATCGGCGGCTACTGCGCCAGCCTGCTGCAATATGGCCTGCCCTTCAAACCGGAGTGGGTACTGGAGTGCGAGCGCACCCAGCGCAGCGCCGCCGACACCATCGCCCAGTTGCTGCACCAGCACCCCAAGGTGACCGCCGTGCTCTGCCACTACCCCGAGGTGGCGCTCGGCGCCATCTATGGCGTCGAGGCGAGCGGCCGCACCGTGGGCAAGGACAACTACATCGGCCAGCAGGTGGCCCTGCTCGGCTTTGACGACGTGGCGGAGGCCGAACTCACCTCCCCCGCCCTCACCTTTGTCAGCTCACCGGCCCGCGAAATCGGCCGTCAGGCGGCAAAACGACTGCTGACCCGGATGCAGCAACCCGAGCTCGCCCCCAACCGCCATATCATCACCCCCAATCTGCAGAAGCGTGAGTCAGCCTGAGCGAGGAGGCTTACAGAGTAGTAAAGGGGGCCTGAACCACAAGCTGGATGAGTAAAGCGGCCTTATCTGCCGATGCCCACCCCATCACTCATGGCATCCCCATATATGACAAAACACCGCCAATTGGCGGTGTTTTGTCATTGCTATAAGAAGCCGTGCCATCTATTTACAGCAACGCCTCACCATAGCGGTTGGCTTCATCAGAACCTTTTTGCAATTTAATCAGCAGCAATAGCACAAATCCGATAATGGGGACAGCACCGAGCAGCAAATACCAACCAGTACGATTGGTATCATGTATCCGACGCACAGCCAGCGCCGCACAAGGAATAATGGTCAGCAAGCCATACACGCCAAGTTCATAATTTATATGATCCGGGGAGTTGAATAACTGCGTTAAAATCACAGCAATCACGGTATGGAACAGCAAGAACATAAAGTATTCCTGACGTGATGCACGCCCGTGGAAATTAAAGTAGTTTTTAAATGCCTTAAAATAAAAGTTCACCACACACCTCGATATAAGTACCTGAACAAAAATATTGTTGTGCCAATTTTAATGCGTTATGTCGCAATTGGCCGGAGCAGTTCAACAATAACCAGTAGCGTTAGCCGTACCAACACAATAAACATTATTAAAAGATATTAACGCGAAAATATAAAAAACGAGGATGGCGCAGCGTGTCCTGGCAGATGGCTCACTTGCCGCCAGCCTCCCCTTTCGCACTGGATGGGAGCCTCGCAGCTTGAGAGAGGTGGCTTGCTCACCGCATCAGCGAACGTGCTTGAAAATGGGCGTTTGGCCGCCCACACCACTCACTAACCTCATGATTTAATTTATTTTAATAGTTTTTAATAATTATTTTTGGTTGGTATCTCACTGGACTGGCCAGTTAGGCTTCAGGTCAGAAAGCAACGTTCCACATCACAAATGCCAAACAGGTGAGATATGAAAAAAAGTTTAGCCATCCTTGTTACCATGACCTTGCTGACCACAGGCTGCTCGAATATCAGTACCCGTGATGCCTTGATTGGTGCAACAGCATTGGGTGCAGCCGGTGCGATTGGCTATTATGCCGGGCATCATAAAAAATCAGGAAAAGAGAGCGGCTCAGCACAATTCGATCAGCAAGATTTGACCGGCATGCGTGAAAGCCAGGCCAGTGATCAATTGCAGCAACATGGATTTCATATGGTCGATGGCTGGCAAAATGATCACGGTAACCATGCCTCCTTTGCCATCTGGTATAACGACAACTCTCATCAATGTTTGCAGTTGAAAAGTGTTCATGGTGACGTAAAAAATGCCTCTGACACACGCAATGAAAATTGCCACGCCTAATTTAATTATCATTATTAACAGGAACATCCCCATGAAAATGAAATCTTCTAAATATATTGCTATCGCTGTTTTGCTGAGCACCTCTGGTTGTGCATTGCCGATAATGGCGGCCGACACGGCCGATCTTAATTATCAGGATATTGGTTGGGTCAAACAGGAACTGAGCGACCGCGGTTTTGTAAAAGGTTCTGCCCCCAGCAGTACCGTCGAATATTGGTGGAACCAACAAGATCAGCAGTGCATCCGCCTAGCCGTCAAACATGGCAAGGTCAATGACATCAGTGACGAGCAACGTGATGAGTGTGGCGCTGTCGTACAACGCTCTCACTCTTCAACCCCGAGTCATGACCACAAACAGCGACTTGCCGTCAACCAGATGCCCAGCTACTGCCTGAATTTTGCTGCCGAAGATCTGGGAAGATACAAGGATGATGTCAGCACCCTGCCCGCCGAAAAAAGCCATGGCAAATACGTGGTGCCGGGGCAGAGTGACGAGATTTTCTTCGAGTGCACCTTTAGCAAAGATGGCTCATTCCTCGGCATGAACCTCAAACGCTAACCCCCCTCTTCCTCTGCTCAGGGCGGGAGTCTGTTGTGACGGCTCCTGCCTTTACTCACGATCTGCAACAACAGAAGCCTGTCAGGCACATATGTCCCTTGACAAAAAAGAGCCTCCCCCGTCAGAGTTCACTATCAAGTTGACCTTCAGCATCATGACTCTCGAGACGCTCACCACGCCATGCTTCCGGATCAGGATTCCCATTTGCACTCTTTCGGCCGATTC
Source organism: Aeromonas sp. 600282 (assembly GCF_049175755.1). Taxonomy (NCBI): domain Bacteria; kingdom Pseudomonadati; phylum Pseudomonadota; class Gammaproteobacteria; order Aeromonadales; family Aeromonadaceae; genus Aeromonas; species Aeromonas sp. 600282. Next base: position 101,873 of record NZ_JAAKVR010000003.1, read on the forward strand.
GTGCTGGACACCAAACAACTTACGTTGACCCGACGCCAGGATGGCGAGCCATCGGTCATGCGTGTCTCTGCCGCTGAAGCGCGTCTCCTGCATTATTTTCTCACGCATGCTGGCACCTTGCTCAGCAAAGAAACGCTGCTGCAAACCGGCTGGCTGGGTCGACCGGTCAGCGCCAGTTCACTGCCAGTCGCCATCGCCAACCTGCGCCGCTATCTCGATACCCCGGAACAAGAGGCGGTGATCAGAACCTTGCCGCGGCAAGGCTATCTGTTCATGCTTGCCCCCGGCGCTGTCGCTGTGCAGGAGGCCGAGCTAGCCCAGCCGCAAGCAGCCCGTGAAGAAGAGGCTGCTGCCACGCCTGTCATGTCAACCGCGGATGACCCAACCCATCCGGTATCTGCAACGACAAGCAAAGAGCCAAAGCCGCTCCCGCTGTCCAGCTGGCAGCAAAATCTGATGCTGATCATGATGGGGGGATTTGTGCTCCTGCTACTACTGACAGGCATTTACTTGAGTACTACCTGGGTCACCGTCAAATGCGAGCCGGCCGGAGAAGGGATCCTTTGCCATACCCAGAAGCCAGCCAGCCAACTGCCGACCCCAAAACAGGGGGAGATCTGGTTGATGGTGGGTGACGAGCAGGCAAAATTTCAGGAGAAACAGCGATGAAACGTAGTTTATTGACTCGACTGCTCTATGTGTCGAGTTCGCTGGGGATGCTGCTGGTCTCGCTGATACTGCTAAATAGTCTGGGTTGTGACTATGAAATGCGTCTGTCGTCCAAAGAGGCTGATTATTATGCCGTTTGCCGAGCTGGCAAATTTACCGTCATCGAACGTGAACACGGCTCCAAAGCGACCTGGATGGTCACGGCATATCAGGCTGTGCTGGGTAGCCAGCTCATTTTCTTCGTCACTGAACGTTCTCAGGTTGAAGCCCCCCAGACCAAATCACCTTTGAGTGACCTTAACAAGATGCATGGCAGCTTCACCATGCCCCTTAACTATGGCTGGAAGAAGCTGACCCCCGACCATATCGCCATTTTTCAACAGTCGCCTCACCCGGAAATACTGCAGGGCCATTTTGAGGGTTCACTGGATTTCTACCACAGGTTCTGGCCTTCGGTACCGGTGAAAGCACAGTAAATTCCCGCTCCAGACCCAGCCCCCCAAGATAGAAGGTGAGCCTGATCACCTCTTTGCAGCGAGTGAATTGAGAGTCAAGTGGAGAGGCATATGATGGGAGCCCCTTCTCTTCACGAGCCCCTTTATGAGCAACCCGCACGACCAGAACCCGCCGAGTGAAATCCATCGCTGTGACAAATGCAGGGAGCGCACCCGCCATATCGTGGTATTGGTGCCACGGGATCACAGCCAGGACATCATGCCCAAGGATCCGCGCAAAGCCTTCTGGCAAGCCTTTACTTCCAGCAGCATCACCAACTGGGCGTTTGGTGAAACACTGGCCTACCAGACCCCCCATGTAAAACATCTTATCTGCGAACGCTGCGGGGAGAAGTTTCTGGAGTATTGATGGCTCCAGTCTGTCATCCGTCACACAACCAACCGAATAAACTCCCGCTATCAAGCAAGTAGTTTGTTGATCCTTGGCAGGTTTTTACCTGCTGCCGGTTTTGCATTGCCCCCACCTTGATTACCATGGCTCACTTGGCAACCGGGATTGGGAGGGACGTTGCCGAGATCGCTCTGGCCACCATAGCGCCATCCCCTCCCGCCACATCGCCGGTTAACAGCAGCAGAGTGGAGGCTGTCGTCCAGGGGCGGTAGCGTGCCAGCAAGAAATGGGATGTAGCGATAATTTCCTCGTGACCGTCCAATTACGCTTCGACAATCCGACCGACAAAACTGAACAATCAAAGCGGTAAAAAACATGATCGATCACAAGCGATTCCAGAGATTGGTACAACAGCTCTACTCGACAGTAGAGGAGCTTGAAGAAATGTTTCCGGGGCGACACTTTACGCCCGATGGCCATATGGTCGGCAGTATTGGCGAATGTCTGGTTGCTGATGCTTACGGGTTAGAATTGATGAATGCATCAAACAAGGGATATGACGCTTTATCTCCATCCGGGCTGCAAGTTGAAATCAAAGCCACGCAGGCAAAATCAGTCGCCTTCCGCAGCCAGCCAGAACACACCATCGCCATCAAAATTCTTCCCAACGGCACATTCGAAGAGATTTTTAATGGCCCGGGAAACTTTGTATGGCAGCAGTTTGACGGGAAGCCCCTGCCCTCAAATGGTCAATACCAAATCTCTCTTAACAAGCTCAAAGAATTAAACAAGCAGGTTGATAAATCGCAGCGGATCTTAAGAGTCACCCAATAGAACCCGTTCACAGGATGAGGTTCCCCTCTCCGGCAACAGAAAAGGATCCCCGCCGTTATGTTTGAGTACGTCGAAAAACTGCAAGCGCGCATCGCTACCATGGTCAGCCAGAACGAAGCCGGGATCCGGCAGGCGGCCCACTGGTTTAGCGAGGCCATCGTCCACAACAAGATGATCCATATGCTGGGCACCGGGCACTCCCATATGGTCGGGCTGGAGGGGTTTATCCGTGCCGGTGGCCTTGGCAATATCAACGCCGTGCTCGACTCCACCGTCACCACCGCCGATGGTGCCCTGCGCAGCTCGGCGCTGGAGAAGCTGCCGGGGCTTGCCGCCATCCTGTGGGAGGAGCAGCCGATTGCGCCGGGGGACCTGATGGTGGTCATCTCCAATTCGGGTCGCAACGCCCTGCCCATCGAGTGGGCCCAGCTTGCCAGAGCGCGCGGCCACAAGGTGATCGCTATTACCTCAGTGGCGCAATCGGCGCAAAACCCGAGTCGTCACCCTTCTGGCCAGAAACTGATGGAGCTGGCCGATCTGGTACTGGACAACTGCGTGCCGCCGGGCGATGGTCTGTGCGAAGTCAATGATCGGGTCACCGGCGCCTTCTCCTCCATCTCCGGCATGGTGCTGATCAATACGCTGGTAGTCGAAGCGCAGAAACTGGCGCTGGTACAAGGCGTCACCCCACTTATTTTCTCCAGCCAGAATGTGGATGGCTTTAATAACGATGATGTTTACCGCCATTTCCAAGGGCGATTGAAGTCGATGTAAATATCTATATAGGTTTTTTGAAATTAAACCATCAACAAAAATTGAGATCACATAGTGGCAGATTATATAAACAAGAACATCCTTAGCCAGGCTTATATTCATGTTGAGCCGAGAGGTATGGAAACCGATGAACAGTTAGAGTCATTCAAGGAAAATTTAAGAATATTTTCCTTGACTCGCACTGAGTTCTTTTTATCTGAAGGTCTTGAGATCAATGTTGAGTTTGAAGATGGTTCAATAAAAGCTCGTGTAACTGTAATTGGCACACTAATGCTTCTACTTCAAGGTATTAGTTCTTATAAAGACTTCAGAGAGGGCCTTCAACTTCTGTACTCTGATGCAAAATGGCTATCGGATGCCATCATATCGGAATCTTTATATCAAACTAAGGCAAAACATCATGATGTAATCAGAGTGGAGGCTAGAACTGGAATCATTGGCTCCATTCATAAAGTTTTTAATAAATTGGAAAGCATTAAACGTGGAGCAAAAGGAGCTATGCTCGCCACAGATATTGTGGATAAAATTGATGATGCGCAAAATGAAATACTAAAGTTAATGGATAATATCTGTGATTTAGCTGATAAGGATTTAGTAGCAAAAGAATGCATTGCTTTGGTTAAGGAGCTACCAGAAACACCTGTACCACCCAAAGATAAAGAAAATAAAATTTATGCTATCGACGAGTACAGACGCAAAAAATTAAATCTAATCGGCGAAATAGAAATCCATCTAATGGCTGATGAGTAACATAAAATTATCTATAACGCAGATGTGCGGTGATACCTAATTTGACCATAAATCCTGATGGCCCGTAGGTTCGAATAGCGAAGCGTATTCGGACATTCGCTTCATCACCTCTACTTTCCAGCCTCCAGCAATCTGTTCCAAAAAAGAGAGCTCATAGATGAAACGAATTCTGATTATTGGCAACTCGGGATCGGGCAAGAGCTGGTTGGCGGCTCGATTGGCTGAGGGGTTAACTATCCGCGAGGTCAATCTGGACCCCATTGTCTGGCAGCCGGGCGGCTTTAACCAAAAACGGCCCCAGCATGAGATTGACCATGCCATTCAAACTCTTGCTCAAGAGCCCTCATGGGTGGTCGAAGGGGTATTTGGTGCCCTGGCCGAGCAACTGCTTGATGCCGCCGATACCCTGCTTTTTCTGGATCTCGACTGGTCTGTATGCCGTGATTCACTGCTATCGCGCGGATCACAAAGTGCCAGGCAACGGGATGCAGTGGCCGCCGAAGAGAGCTTTCAACAACTGCTGGTGTGGGCATCTGAATATGGGCAGCGAGCCGGTAAAAGCTCTCGCCAATTCCATCGCGAGCTGTTTGATCGATTCCCAAACGACAAGCACCGTTTCACGACTCGCACAGAGGTAAATAGCTATCTCACACAACTGATCACTCATAGCTAACGGGGTAGAGGATGACGCAACAGGAGCTGGCGAAAATGGGGGGCGCTTCAGTCAATATCCAGCTGCTGGATGGCAAGCCCTGTATCAGAAAAAGCGGCGCATCGCCTGTCGAGCGCCATTTCTACCAACGCGCCGCACTGCATTTGAGCGGGCTCAACACACCTGCCCTGCTCAAGGTCGAAGGGGACACCCTGTTCCTTGAGCAGATCCCTCATCCGGTCACACTCACGCAGCTGCACCGCAACGAACAGACCTTTGCTCAGCTGGCCTGCCTGCATAACGCCAACTATCAACCCGACTTTGCGGTGAAAAATCACGGCTGGTCGCTCGCCGACACCGACGAGGCGCTCTCTGTACTCTTCCTGCCGGAAGCGGTAAACGAGAAGATCCGCCATATCCAGCAACTTGGTCACGAACTATTCGAGGAGTCATGCCTGATTTCGGGAGACAGCAATGAGGGCAACTGGGGCACCCGCAACAATGGTGAGCTGGTGTTGTTTGACTGGGAGCGATTTGGTTATGGCAGTCCGGCCATCGATCTGGCCCCGCTGGTGCCGCGGATGGGTTCGCTGGCTGAATATGAAACCATCATTGAACGCTATCTGTGCCACAGTTCGCTGCTCTCTGGCGAGCGGTTGCTGCGCCATCTCGTCATGGCCAAGTGCTGGCTGATTATTGAAGTCACCAATCTGCTGACCAGAAGGGAGAAGCCGCAGGCACAGCAATATCTGGAGTGGTATCGGCAACAAGTGCCCCGCTGGTTAGAGTCGGTGGCGCATATGTTGTAATCCGCAGGTTCGAATAGCACAGCGTATTCGGACGTTCGCGTTATCACCTCTCTCTTTTCAGCCATCCCTCTCTTGCCACCACACTTTCTTCCCAAACAACGCCCCTCTGCGCTCGCCCAGCCAATGCGATTGGCCTCCGCCATCAGGCGCATAAAAATCCTAATCCGCCCGACGAAATGGTGACTTTTTGTGAGAAGGGTCACATCTGATAACGCCTTAAAACCACATATAAATCCAGACCCCGCTGGTGATTAATTTATTGGCATGACGCATTACAAACCTGGCTTCGAGGCCAACCATAATCCATTTGTCTGTTTTTAAAGAAAAAATCAGCAATGACCTGAAAATGGTGAGTCCTGCCTGAAAACGGGATCTTCATCACATCGCGTTTTACTGCGCACAAAAATCCAGTGATTAGCACATTTGTCCGATAGGGAGGGGGCGAGCGAGCCACGATAATGAACAGGTCATTTTTATCCAGTACGTCGATACGTACTCACGCATAGCTTCCGTCACCGGAAGCGGGGAGAGCGCCATGATCACCACCTTGATCAATGAACATCTGATCAACCTCGATTTGAAAGCGACGCGTAAGGAAGAGGTCTTCACCGAAATGGCCCGCCTGCTGGCGTCGCAAGGCAAAGTCAGCGACGAGCAGGCCTTTATCAAGGATCTGTGGGCCCGCGAAGAGCTGGGTAACACCGGCTTTGAAGAGGGCGTGGCCCTGCCCCACGCCAAGAGTGCGGCGGTGTGCAATCCGGCGGTCGCCATCGGCATCAGCCGCAATGGCATCGAGTACGGCGCCGAAGATGGCAAGCCGTCCCACATTTTCTTTATGATCGCCTCCCCCGATGGCGGCGCCAACCACCATATCGAAGTGCTGGCCGAGCTCTCCGGCAAGCTGATCGAAGAGGGCTTTATCGCCAAACTGCTGGCGGCCAACACCCCGGCCGCTGCGCTGGCGCTGCTGCTGACCAAGAAAGAGGAGCAGAGCGCGGCCCCGACCACCAGCAAGGGCTTTATCATCGGTGTCACCGGCTGCCCGGCCGGTATCGCCCACACCTATCTGGCGGCCGAGTCGCTGGAGCGCGCCGCCAAGGAGCTGGGTTATGAGGTGAAGGTGGAGACCAACGGCTCCATCGGCGTCAAGAACAGCCCGACCGCAGACGAGATTGCCCGCGCCAGCGCCATCGTGGTCGCCTGTGACAAGCAGGTGGACATGGCCCGCTTCGCTGGCAAGCCGCTCATCAAGACCGGCGTGAAAGCCCCCATCAAGGATGGCAAGGGTCTGATCGAGCAAGCACTGAAAGCCCCCGCCTATGTGGCTGGCAAAGAAGATAAAAAAGGTGAAGAGAAGAGCGCGGGTGGCAGTTCCGATCTCTATCGCTACCTGATGAACGGCGTATCGCACATGATCCCGTTCGTGGTGACCGGCGGTCTGTTGATTGCGCTGGCACTCGCCATCGGCGGCAACCCGACCCCGAGCGGCATGCAGATCCCGGAAGGGAGCATGTGGAACCAGATCCTCAACGTGGGCGTGGCCGCCTTCACCCTGATGATCCCCATTCTGGCGGGCTATATCGCCTACGCCATCGGTGATCGTCCGGCGCTGGCACCGGGCTTTATCGGCGGCTGGATCGCCAACAACGGCAGCTTCTACGGCGCTGACGCCGGTACCGGCTTTATCGGTGCCATCATTGCGGGCCTGCTGGTCGGCTATCTGGTGCGCTGGATTGCCACCCGTCAGTACCACAAGATGGTGCAACCGCTGGTGCCAATCCTGATCGCCCCCATCGTCGGCTCCCTGTTTATCGCTGCGGTCTTTATCTTCATCATCGGCGCCCCGATTGCCGACATGATGACTGGCCTGAACGCCATGCTGCTCTCCATGAGCGGTGGCAGTCTGGTGCTGCTGGGTATCGTGCTGGGTGGTATGGCCGGCTTTGATATGGGTGGCCCGGTCAACAAGGTGGCCTTCCTCTTCTCGGTGGGCATGATTGCCTCCGGCCAGACCCAGTTTATGGGCGCCATGGCCTGCGCCATCCCGGCTGCGCCCCTTGGCATGTCGCTGGCTACCGTACTCGGTCGCAAGCTCGGTATCTTCGATGCCTCTGAAATCGAAGCGGGCAAAGCCGCCGGTGCCATGGGTCTGGTGGGTATCTCCGAAGGGGCGATTCCGTTCGCCGCCCGTGACCCGCTGGCCGTTATCCCGGCCAACATTCTGGGCAGCATGACCGCCGCCGTGATGGCCTTCCTGTTCGGCATCACCAACAGCGTTGCCCACGGTGGCCCCATCGTGGCCCTGCTGGGCGCCGTCAACAAGCCGCTGCTGGCCCTGCTCTGCATGATCTGCGGTGCCATCGTCACCGGCGTGGTGGCGGTTGCCCTGAAAAAACTGCGGGTCAAGAAGAGTGACGAGGTGACCCTGGCCAAGGCGGCCTGAGTGCCCCCTCGCCATCGCGGCTCGTAAAACATGACAAGAGGCCACCCCACGGGGTGGCCTCTTGTTTTTGGGATGGCTGGCGGGCCTTTCCCCAATATCGCCACCTGAGAATTGGTGGTCAATCAGCCCTCTCCCTTCACTTTTCCCTTAACTTCTCCCCTTACCTTTCCCTGGCTCCCTTCTGGCCAATCCATCCCACCTCCCCAGCCCAGACCAGCACTCGTACAGAGCGCCAAACTGGCTGAAATGGCAGCAATCCGGCATCAGCGGTGTGATGTTTCTCACGCTTTGTCCGCGAAAGCGCAAAAACTAGGAAAATTTCCTAGCCCCACTAGGGATGGCTCTCAAGCCATTTTTTGCCCCTCTTATTAGAGTCACCTCACCTGATGTCGTGACCCGCACCGCGACGGGCAATGTGCCCCGTCATCCCGTGCCGGGCCCGGGTTTATATGGATGGAGCGTCGAGCGCTGCAACGGCTGACAGCCCCGATGTTCCGTTCCCCCTTCCGTGGCGTGACCTCAAACAACCTATCCACAAATGAGGGGCGCGGCGGAAATACCGTCTATCTCGCAGAGGATGAACGAAGATGTTGAAATTGCTCCAACAGGTCCGGGTCCCCACCCTCGACCTGCCGGTCGAAGCCCGGCGCAAGCTCTGGTTCAAGCCGTTTATGCAATCTTATCTGGTTGTATTTATTGGCTATTTGACCATGTATCTGATCCGCAAGAACTTCAACATTGCGCAGAATGACATGATCCAGGAGTACGGTCTCTCCATGACCGAGCTTGGCATGATCGGCCTTGGCTTCTCCATCACCTACGGGGTGGGCAAGACCATCGTCTCCTACTACGCCGATGGCAAGAACACCAAGCAGTTCCTGCCGCTGATGCTGATCCTCTCCGCGCTCTGCATGCTGGGCTTCAGTGCCAGCATGGGCGGCACCGGTTTCAGCCTCTACTTCATGATCTTCTTCTATGCCCTGAGCGGTTTCTTCCAGAGCTGTGGCGGTTCGTGCAGCTACTCCACCATCACCAAGTGGACCCCTCGCAACAAGCGCGGCACCTATCTGGGCATGTGGAACCTCTCCCACAACGTGGGCGGTGCCGGTGCGGCCGGTGTGGCGCTGTTCGGTGCCAACTACCTGTTTGATGGCAACGTGCTCGGCATGTTTATCTTCCCCTCCATCATCGCGCTGATCGTCGGCTTTATCGGCCTGCGCTTTGGTAGCGATTCGCCGGAAGCCTACGGCCTTGGCAAGGTGGAAGAGCTGTTTGACGAAGTGGCGAGCGAAGAGGATATCGCCACCGAGGAGCAGAAGCTGACCAAGTGGCAGATCTTCGTGAAGTACGTGCTGCTGAACAAGGTGATCTGGCTGCTCTGCTTTGCCAACATCTTCCTCTACGTGGTGCGTATCGGTATCGACCAGTGGTCTACCGTCTATGCCCACCAGGAGCTGGGCTTCTCCAAAGACGTGGCTATTCAGGGCTTTACCTTCTTCGAAGTGGGCGCTCTGGTCGGCACCCTGATGTGGGGTTACCTCTCCGATCTGGCCAATGGCCGTCGTGGTCTGGTTGCCTGCGTGGCGCTGGCGCTGATCATCGCCACCCTGGGTCTCTACCAGCATGCGACTACCCAGTTTATGTTCCTGGGCTCCCTGTTCACCCTGGGCTTCCTGGTGTTTGGTCCGCAACTGCTGATCGGCGTCGCCGCCGTGGGCTTCGTCCCCAAGCAGGGCATCAGCGTGGCCGATGGCGTCAAGGGGACCTTCGCTTACCTCATCGGTGACAGCTTCGCCAAACTGGGTCTGGGCATGATCGCCGATGGCACCCCCATCTTCGGTCTGACCGGCTGGACCGGCACCTTCGCGGCGCTGGATATCGCAGCCGCCGCCTGTCTGGTACTGATGGGTTGTGTCGCGGTCGCCGAAGAGCGCAAGATCCGCCGCATCAAGCGCGAACTGAAAGCCGCCGAACTGGCCGCCCAGACCGCCTGATAGCCATAACAACAGACGCAGATTGTTCAGGGCCACCCACCGGGGTGGCCCTTGTTGTTTGGAGCAACCAGCCACCCGACTGGCCCGGAATGAGCCTGCACTGCCGTTCAAGGGGCAGGCATATCCCCATCAAGATCCCACTTTTCATATGCGCTTTTGGTAAAAGCCCCCCGCTGGCGCTATCTTGTTGCTCCCCCTTGTCAGCATCACAGAGAGCAGATGAAGATCGTCGCCGTCACCGCTTGCCCGACCGGTATTGCCCATACCTATATGGCTGCCGATGCCCTGCAAAAAGCCGCCACTGGGCTGGGACTCAAGATCAAGGTCGAGACACAGGGCGCCATGGGCATGGAGAACATGCTGACCGCCCGCGATATTGCCAGCGCCGACCTGGTGCTGATTGCTTCCGATATCGAGATTGAGCAGAAAGAGCGCTTCCTCGGTTGCACCATCCATCAGGTGAGACTGGAAACTGTGCTGCTGGATGCCAACGCCGTACTCAAGGCCCTGCCGATCCCGGTCTGATGCTGACCCGCGAAATTACCTTCTACTGCCAGCAGGGGTTGAGCATCACCCAGGCCAAGCAGTTGAACCGGCTGGCGGGGATGTTCAAATCCACCATCCGCTGTGCCAACCTCACCCGGCGCCAGACCGTTGCCGCCAGCAACCAGCTCTCCCTGTTGACCCTCGCTACCCAGCCCGGCGATCTCTGCCAGTTGCAAATTGAAGGGTGCGATGCCGAACTGGCCCACATGGCCTTTACCTGCTGGTGCGGGGAGCTGGGTCAACCGCTGGTGCGCCCGCGCACCGCCGCGCTGGCGGAGTTGCGACTGGCAAATGCCCTGCCCGACTACCATTTTGCCCTGCGCCAGCTGGCCTACAGCCCAGTGCCGCTAACTAAGGCCGAGGCGCTCGAGCATCTGATCGATCTGCTGCCCGCCGAGCTGATCACCGACCGCGCCACACTGACCGCCGCGGTGGAGCGGCGCGAGCAGGTCTCGGCCACCATCATCCGCCCCGGCCTTGCCATGCCCCATGTATTGAGCGAAGGGATCAGCCAGCCAGCGCTGACCCTGCTCAATTGCAAGGCGCCCATCGAGTGGGGCTCTCAAATCGGGCCGGTGCAGACCATTATTCTGCTGGCGGTGCCGGTTGGCAGCGGACGGGAGACCCTGCGCCCCCTCACCCGACTGGCGCAGGCGATGATCGATGATGTGGTCAGCCACGCCCTGCTGTTGGCGGGCTCGGCCCCCGCCCGTCAGGCTATCGTCATCGAGAGCCTGCTGAGCTAGGCGAATTGGCTCTGGGCGCTGCTTGCTGTAACGCCAGCCATTCATCCTGCCCTCAGCACCCTGTGGTACACTCGCTGCCATCGTCTGTCTGAAGTGTGTATCCGATGAAATCTCCCCGCTCCCGTCTCTCTGTCAGCCGCGCGCCGCGCGATAACGCCCCACGCTCGGCAGCCAAACCAGCCGCCCCCCGCCATGCATCCCCCCGCAAACCGGAGCTGGCCCCAGAGGATCGCAAATTGCTCCTGCTGAACAAGCCCTACATGGTGCTCTGCCAGTTCACCGACGAGGCGGGCCGCGAGACCCTCAAGGATTACATCAAAGAGCCCGGCATCTACGCCGCAGGGCGGCTCGATCGCGACAGCGAGGGGCTGCTGCTGCTCACCAACGATGGCAAGCTGCAGGCGCGCCTCACCCAGCCGGGGGAGAAGACCCCCAAGACCTACTGGGTGCAGGTGGAAGGGATCCCCAGCGAAGAAAAACTGGCCGCCCTGCGCGCCGGGGTGGAACTCAATGACGGCATGACCCTGCCCGCCGGGGCCCGCATCATGGATGAACCTGCGGTGTGGCCGCGCAATCCGCCCATTCGCGAGCGCAAGGAGATCCCCACCAGCTGGCTGGAGATCAAGATAGTGGAGGGGCGCAACCGGCAGGTGCGGCGGATGACCGCCCATATCGGCCACCCCACCCTGCGCCTTATTCGCTACGCCATCGGTGACTGGACCCTGGATGGTCTGGCCCCCGGCGAGAGCCGTGCCCTGCCCGCCCCCGAGCTGGCGCCGAGCTCCAACAGCCGCCCGCGTCCCTCCTCATCCCGTTCAGGCGCTCATACCGCCAAACCGGCCAAACCGGCCAAACCGGCCAAACCGGCCAAACCGGCAGGGGAGGCGCCACGGCGGGCCAGCCAGCCGGGACGGGACGAACGCCCCCGCAGTACTCACCCAACCGAGCGTTCAACTTCAAACCCGACCAGCGGCAAACCCCGCAGCAGCGGGCGAGGAACGGCACGCAGACCCGCCCGTACGGGCAATCCCAATAGCAGCGACAAGGAGTCATGATGAGCAATCAGGCAGAGCAATCGGCCACCAGCCACGCCCGCATGGAGGCGCGCCTGACGGTCGCCGCCTTGGTGCAGTGGCAGGGGCGCTTTCTGGTGGTGGAAGAGGAGATAAAAGGCCTGCGCCGTTTCAACCAACCCGCCGGCCATGTGGAGCAGGGGGAAAACCTGCTTGAAGCGGCCTGTCGTGAGCTGAAAGAGGAGACGGGGCTGACCGCCATGCCGACCGCCTGGCTTGGTACCTATCTGTTCAAACCGGCCGACAGCGATGCCACCTATGTGCGCACCGCCATCATCTTCGACCTTGAAAAAGCGCCGGGTCAGCACCATCCAGAGGATCCTGACGGCGATGTGCTGGCTTGCCACTGGCTTACGCTGGAAGAAATAGCGGAATGCAAACCGGCCCTGCGCAGCCCCTTGGTGTGGCAGTGCATTCAGGATTATCTGGCGGGGACACGGCTGCCGCTCTCGGCCCTCAAAGCCTTTATCTGAGGCCATTTGACACTCTTTTTCGGTGACAAAGGCCAACAACAGAAAAACGATTTCCTGCTATCAGGCTCCTGATGGGAACTGCGGCATGGATATGTGACCGGGGGCGCAAAACTCTGGTAGAATACGCCCCGTTTAAACGAACTGGTAACTTCGACTAATGACAGACAACAGCCAAATCAAGGTGATCGTCGGCATGTCCGGCGGCGTGGATTCTTCCGTCTCGGCCTACCTGCTCCAGCAGCAGGGCTATCAGGTCGAAGGCTTGTTCATGAAGAACTGGGAAGAAGACGACACGGACGAGTACTGCTCTGCCGCCCAGGATTTGGCTGATGCCAAGGCCGTCTGCGACAAGCTGGGGATGAAACTCCACACTATCAACTTCGCGGCCGAGTACTGGGACAACGTGTTCGAGCACTTCCTCGAAGAGTACAAGGCTGGCCGCACGCCAAACCCCGATATCCTTTGCAACAAGGAGATCAAGTTCAAGGCGTTCCTCGAATTTGCCGCCGAAGAGCTGGGTGCCACCTATATCGCCACCGGCCACTATGTGCGCCGTGACGACAGCACCGGCCGCCCGCGCCTGCTGCGCGGTCTCGATACCAACAAGGATCAGAGCTACTTCCTCTATACCCTGAGCGAAAAGCAAGTGGGTCAGAGCCTGTTCCCGGTTGGCGATCTGGAAAAGCCCGAGGTGCGCCGCATCGCCGAGCAGCTCGATCTCATCACCGCCAAGAAGAAAGACTCCACAGGTATCTGCTTTATCGGCGAGCGCAAGTTCAAGGACTTCCTGGCCAAGTTTCTGCCCGCCCAGCCCGGCAAAATCGAGACCGTGGATGGCAAGGTAATCGGCGAGCATCAGGGTCTGATGTATCACACCCTGGGCCAGCGCAAGGGGCTCGGCATCGGTGGTCGCAAAGATGCCACCGAAGAGGCCTGGTATGTGGTCGACAAAGAGGTCGAGCGCAACGTGCTGGTGGTGGCGCAGGGCGAACATCCTCGCCTCTACTCCGATGGCCTGATTGCCAGCCAGTTGCACTGGGTGGATCGCACCCCCATTCGCGAGCCGCGTCGCTGCACCGTCAAGACCCGCTACCGCCAGCAGGATATCCCCTGCCTGATCCAGCCCATCGACGACGAGACCATCCGGGTCATCTTCGACGAGAAACAGGCTGCGGTAACCCCGGGCCAGTCCGCCGTCTTCTACGACGGGGAAGTGTGTCTGGGCGGTGGCATCATCGAACAGCGTTTCAGCCATCCGGTTTGAATCCTTAACAGAAGGCAGCAGACGTGAGCGATAAATTCCAAGACAGAACAATGGCCTTTGCCGGCATCTGCCAGGCCGCGTATCTGGTGCAGAAGGTGGCCCGAGACGGCAGCTGTGACGAGGCCGCCCTGCGCGAGAGCCTCTCCAGCATTCTGGTGACCAACCCGAGCCAGCCGCTCGAGGTGTTCAACAACACCCATCTGGCCATTCGCGACGGCTACCGCGCGCTGGTCGAGCAGCTGGGTGCCGACGGCAGCCAGAAGAATGCCGAGCTGACCCGCTACGTGGTGAGCCTGATTGCGCTGGAGCGCAAGCTGGCCAAGCGCAAGGACATTCTCAATATGCTGGGTGAGCGGATCAGCCAGATTGGCCGCCAGCAACAGCACTTCGATCTGCTCGACGAGCAGATTTTGGCCAACATGGCGAGCATCTACAGCGATCTTATCAGCCCCATCGGGCCGCGCATCCAGGTGGCGGGTACCCCGCTGTTCCTGCAGCAACCGCTGGTGCAGCACAAGGTGCGCGCCCTGCTGCTGGCGGGCATTCGTGCCTGCGTGCTGTGGCGCCAGCTCGGTGGCAGCCGCACCCAGATCATCTTCGCTCGCAAGAAGATGGTGGAGCTGGCCAAACGTTACTAATCATCGGCTCGCGCGCGGGCCAGCCGAGGTCGACATCAGGGTGAACAGCCGCACATCCGCCTTGATGACGACTCAGCCCCACGCGCGAGTGGATACGGATCCCCCACACAAATCATCAGGAGTTCACCCCATGGAGCTGTCCGCGCTGACTGCTGTTTCCCCGATTGACGGTCGTTATGGCGACAAGGCCGATGCCCTGCGCCCTATCTTCTCCGAATTCGGCCTGCTGCGTTTTCGCGTCGAAGTCGAGGTGCGCTGGTTGCAAAAACTGGCCAGCCACGCCGGGATCCCGGAAGTCCCTGCCCTGAGCGCGGCCGCCAACGCCCTGCTCGACGGCATCGTCAGCAACTTCAACGAGAGTGACGCCGCCCGTATCAAACAGATCGAGCGCACCACCAACCATGATGTGAAAGCGGTGGAGTACTTCCTCAAAGAGAAAGTCGAAGTGAACCCGGAGCTGGCGGCTGTCAGCGAGTTCATCCACTTCGCCTGCACCTCGGAAGACATCAACAACAACTCCCACGGTCTGATGCTGAAAACCGCCCGCGAAGAGGTCATCAAGCCTTATTGCGAAAAGCTGATCAGCGAGCTCAAGCGTCTGGCTCACGAGTACCGTGACATGCCGCTGCTCTCCCGTACCCACGGCCAGCCGGCCACCCCGAGCACCATGGGCAAGGAGATGGCCAACGTCGCCTACCGTCTGGAGCGCCAGTTCAAGCAGATCATGGCGGTGGAGATCCTCGGCAAGATCAACGGCGCAGTCGGCAACTACAACGCCCACCTCAGCGCCTACCCGGATGTGGACTGGCACCAGTTCTCCGAGGAGTTTGTGACTTCCCTCGGCCTGACCTGGAACCCCTACACCACCCAGATCGAGCCGCACGACTACATCGCCGAGCTGTTCGACGCCATGGCCCGCTTCAACACCATCCTGATCGACTTCGACCGCGATGTGTGGGGTTACATCTCCCTGGGCCACTTCAAGCAGCGCACCATCGCGGGGGAAATCGGCTCCTCCACCATGCCGCACAAGGTCAACCCCATCGACTTCGAGAACTCCGAAGGCAATCTGGGTCTGGCCAACGCCGTGTTCCAGCATCTGGCGAGCAAGCTGCCCATCTCCCGCTGGCAGCGAGATCTCACCGACTCTACCGTGCTGCGCAACCTGGGTGTGGCGGTGGGTTACTCCCTGATTGCCTATCAGGCGACCCTCAAGGGCATCTCCAAGCTGGAAGCCAACGACGCCGCCATGGCCGCCGATCTGGATGCCAACTGGGAAGTGCTGGCCGAGCCGATCCAGACCGTGATGCGCCGCTACGGTATCGAGAAGCCCTACGAGAAACTCAAGGAGCTGACCCGTGGTCGCCGCGTCGATGCCGAAGGGATGCGTACCTTTATCGACACCCTGGAGTTGCCGGAAGCGGTCAAGGTCGAGCTGAAGAAGCTGACCCCGGCCAACTACATCGGCGACGCCCAGCGTCTGGTCGATCTGCTGAAGTAAGCCAACCGGCAGTGACGAAGGGGCCCTGTGCACGATACGCCACAGGGCCCCTGTTATTTTCCCTGCCACGGCAGGATCCCGAGTGGCTTTTCCCAAGCCCGCCTTGGGCAAAACCTCTTTGCGATACACGAGAAACAGCATGTACGAACTCAATCTGGATATCGCTCACTTCCTCGAGCACTACTGGCAGAAGCGCCCACTGCTCATCAAGGGCGGCTTCACCGACTTTCAGGATCCCATCAGCCCGGACGAGCTGGCGGGTCTGGCCATGGAAGAGGTGATTGAATCGCGCCTCGTCACCCGCTTCAACAACAAGTGGGAGGCAGCCCACGGCCCCTTCGAATCCTACGATCACCTGGGTGAAGAGAACTGGACCGTGCTGGTGCAGGCCTGCAACCACTGGGCTCCCGAGGTCAACGAGCTGGCAGTGCCGTTCCAGTTCATTCCGGGCTGGCGTTTTGACGATGTGATGGTGAGCTTCTCCACCCCTCACGGCGGGGTCGGTCCCCACATCGACAACTACGACGTCTTCATCACCCAGGGCCAGGGCAAACGCCACTGGCGCGTCGGCGATGCCAAGCCCTTGAACGAGTTTGCCGCCCATGCGGCCCTGCTGCACTGCGAGCCGTTCGAGGCGATCATCGACGTCATCATGGAGCCGGGCGACATCCTCTACATCCCGCCTGGATTCCCCCACGAGGGCTACGCCATCGAGCCCTCCCTGAACTTCTCGGTGGGCTTCCGCGCACCAGATGCCAAGGCGCTTATCTCCTCCTTTGCCGATCACCTGATAGACAACGAGGTGCGCACCGAGCGTTACGGCGATGCCGACCTCAAGCCCCGCACCCGCCACGGCGAGATCCAGCCCCACGAGCTGCACCGTCTGCGCGAGCTGATGCAACAGGCCCTCGATGACGAGACCCTGTTCAAGGAGTGGTTCGGCACCATGATCTCCGAGGCCAAGCACGATCTGGACGTCAATCCGGTGGAGCCGGACTACAGCGCCGAGGAAGTGGCCGACCTGCTGACCCAGGGCGAGCCAGCCATCAAGGTGCCGGGTCTGCGCACCGTCTGGTTTAGCGGCGAAAGCCAGCAGTGCTTCATCGACGGCGAAGCCTGGACCCTGCAGAGCGAAGACGCGGCCGCCATTTCGCTGTTGTGTGACAAAGACATCATCACTCAAGCCGATATGGTGGAGCTGGCCGATCAGGCCGGTTTCCTGCAACTGCTGACCCGTCTCGTCAACCGCGGGTACTGGTTCTTCAACTGATCCAGCGATGACTGAACGACAAAAAGGCGCCTTATGGCGCCTTTTTTGTCACTCAGATACGGTTCAATTAACAATCGATGCGCGAAACTGAACCCACTCTTGATGAACCGACAAGTGGTGATTTATTGAACTAAGATCGATGAGTATCATGCGTCCGTCCCTGTTCAAAAGAGAAGCGCCACCATGCAAATCACCTCCCGACCCATGCCGCTGCCCGATTACGGCAAATACCCCTCCTCTCCGACTGTCACACCCGAGCAGGTCAGTCAGGCCCGTAACGAAGCACTGGCCAAGAAGGATGAAGTGCAGGCGCAGAGCGAAGAGAAAGCAACGGCTCGCAGAACTCTGGCGGTCTCTTATACGGCCAACCAGCAAGATAAGGCCGTGGTGGAGCGCTACCTGGAGGCCAGCGGTCAGGAGAGCGACAGCAAGTCGGGCCCGAGCACAGCGGAACTCTATCAGGCGGCCAATCGCTACCAGCGCCAGCAGAATCTGAGCGACTACATGCAATTCCAGCAGAGTCCGCTCGCCCAGCAGATGGGTGACATGGTGGGCGAAGATAATCGCAAGGGCACCCAGCTCGACATCATTGCCTGAGCCAATTTGCTCGAATAAGCCCGGCAGGGACCAATACAAGATGAAAAAGCCCTCGATGAGGGCTTTTTCGTTATGGCTTGTCGCTGCGACGTCTCGCTATAAATGGGACACTTCTGCCTGCGCGTCCGGCAGCTCGTCGGGGAGTTCATCAAACAGGGGGTGATAGAGCACCTCACCCTGCACACCCGCAAAACCGCGCTCCTGTAGCTCCATCGCCATAAAGCAGTCGGCAGGCACCTCATAGATGCAGTGCAGGCCAAACTCGCTGGCCGGGCGGAAACCGAAACGGCTGTAATAGGCCGGATCCCCGAGTACAACCACCCCTTTCCAGTCCATCTCGAGCGCCGTATCAAGCCCTTCACGGATAAGATCCGAGCCAATCCCCTGGCCTTGCCAGTCGGGATGAACCGCGACCGGCGCCAGACCGAGCCAAGGCCCTTCCATGCCGTTAATGGTGATCGGGCTTAGCATCAGGTGCCCCATGAACTCGTACTCTTCCTCTTCGACCATGGTCACCACGGCAGCACCACATTCGCGCAGGCGGTTGACCAGTTCGGCCTCATCGGAACGACCGAAGGCGGCACTCAGCAGCTCATAGACCGGCAGCATGTCACCGGGGCGCTCGGTTCTCAACATCAGGTATTACTCCTCGTACAGCAGAGCAGGCATTATTCCACATAACGGCTGGTCACTCTGAGTACCTTTGTCCAAAAATGGGAGGGTGCACTCAGGAAAACGAGCTGCAAACTGCTGCTGCAAGGCGGTTAGCGTCGCCGGGGTGACCCTGTTCATCGCCTCGCGGTAGGCCAGCCAAAGGGCGGGAGCCTCCCGCGCCAACCGCTCAAAAGTCAGTTCGGGCGTTTGATGCCAACAACCATCCAGCTCGTCGACCAGCTCCGGCAGCTCCACTAGCAGCCGTAACTGCTGATAGCGTATCTGCGACGAGTCACAGTTGCCACCCAGCGCCTGCGCCATCAATTGGTTGAACCAGTGGAGCCGTGATGCGCGCTCCTCGCGGCTAAGCCGCTCGGGCCCTTGACGCTGCAGCGCGGCCAGTTGCAGCAACCACGCCAGCCCCTGTTCATCCCTGTCTTTCAGCAAGACGCCGCCAAGATGGGACAACTGCTCCGGTTCGGCCTGCTCCAGCAGTTCGACGGGGTAACAGTGCAGCTCCAGAGACCTCTCAAGATGCGGCGGGCAGCGAATAGAGCAGGACTCCTCCCCCGCGCCCCTCTCATCCACAAAGAGCGAGATAGCCTGCTTTCCGTTGGCACTCTGCCGATTGGTCGTTGCGGGATCACACAGGATCACTACGGCGATCCGCTCATCCGCCAGCCAATGATCAATCTCATCAAGTAAAGGGGCTGGCAAGGAGAGGGGGCGATCCAGCCGCCAGTAGCTCACCTCACACGACTGGCGACCGCTGATATGGCGCCGCCCGCGATAGTGCATCCCCACTTTTGCCATCACCCGGCCGGAGGCTAAATTGTCTGGCATATGGCGAGCCGTCAGCGCAGGCAGTTGCAGTTGGTCAAAGGCGAACCCCTTGACCAAGCTGGCGGCCCGGGTCGCCAGACCGCGATTTTGCCAGGGCACGCCCACCCACCAGGCGAGCTCGCCATTCCATTGCAAGGAGATCACTCCAACCAGCGCCACCCCTTGCTCCTCTGGCAAGGTGATGGCCCAGCTCCAGCCAAGGCCAAGCGCCGCTTTGCGCCAATTGAGCGCCAGCCAGTCGCGGGCCCCCTCCGGCGGATAGGGGTGAGGAATATTGAGGGTGTAGCGCGCCAGCGCCTCGTCGCTGCAGTAGCGCACTATCTCGCGTTCATCGTCGGCCTGCAGCGGTCGCAATACGACACCTGATAGCGGATGCCCCTCAGCCAGGGTCGGCACCGTCACGCGGCGCGCCAGCAGGCGATTGAGCACGGCGCCCAAATCGGCCTCGGGGGTGAGCGGCAGATCGGCCCCCACAGGGCCAAGGGTGAGCAGTCCCTGCTCCCTGGCGAGGGTCAATAGGGAGGTAGAGGCACTGATCAGGATCTGGCGGCTGGGATCAACATGAAAATCCGCCAGCAGATCCCCATCGAGCCAAGTAGCCAGCAGGGCCCCCGGGCAGAGCACCCCGTCAGGAGGACTGCTCGCCCAGGGAGCATCGGTTTGATCGAGGACGGCGGCCGCCTCTTTGCCCAGTAGCAGCTGCCAGCGATGACCCTGCTGCTGCCAGTGCGGCAACAGCGCAGCCCACTGCGGTTGCCACAGACTGGCCTCGATCAGCAGTTCCATCAGCTGGCCTGACAGGCCGCGGGCAGCGTCAGGTGACGGGGATGGGCTTCAATACGGGCGATCCAGCTACGGATAGCGGGCCACCCCTGCAGAGAGAAGATCCCCTCCTCTGCCACATGGGTGTAGGCATAAAGGGCGATATCGGCGATGGTCGGCGCATCACCACACAGGTAGGGGCTCTGTTTCAGCTGTTGCTCCATCACCGCCAGCGCCTTCTCGCCACCGGCTTTCAGCCCGTCGAGACGCGCCTCCTGCGACTCGGGTCGGCCGAGATAGTGAACGATGAAGCGGGCCACCGCGATGTATGGCTCGTGGCTGTATTGCTCGAAGAACATCCATTTGAGCACCTCGGCCTGCTGGCGCGGATCGGTTGGCCACAAGGTGCTACCTTGCGCCAGATAGAAGAGGATGGCATTGGATTCCGCCAGCGTATCGCCCTGACCCATCTCCAGCACCGGGATCTTGCCGTTGGGGTTCATGGCCAAAAATGCAGGGGTACGGGTATCCCCCGCCTGAATATCGACCTCTACCCACTCAAGGGGCAGCTCCAGCCAGCGGGCCAGCAGCCACACCTTGTAACAGTTGCCGGAACGCAGATCACCATACAGACGCATACACACTCCTTGTGAAAACAGATTTGAACAGCGCACTCAGGGAGCCAGACGCTCGATATGCCAGCCATCCCCATCGCGGGTGTAGTAGAAACGATCGTGCAGGCGATGCTCACCCCCCTGCCAGAATTCGACCGTGTCGATCCGCACCCGAAAACCGCCCCAGAAGCTCGGCAGCGGCACTTCGCCATTGGCAAACTTCTGCTTGAGCTCGAGGAATTTGGCCTCCAGCACACCGCGCGCCGAAATGCGGGTCGACTGCTTGGAGACCCAGGCGGCAATCTGGCTATCCTTGGGACGGCTGTGGAAATACTTCATCACCTCGAAGGTGCTCATCTTCTCCACCCGACCGGTCACATGCACCTGTCTGTCCAGCGTATGCCAGGGAAAGAGCAGGCTGATACGGGGATTGCCTTCCAGCTGCTGCGCCTTGCGGCTGCCCATGTTGGTGTAAAAGACCATCCCCTGGGCATCGTAGTGCTTGAGCAGCACGGTACGCTGCCAGGGCTGACCATCGGCATCGACGGTCGCCACCACCATGGCGGTGGGATCGGTCAGTTTGGCCTCACAAGCCTGCGCCAACCACTTCTCGAAAAGCGCCAGCGGCTCGGCCGGCAGATCGGCCCGGTGCAGCCCGCCACGGGTATACTCCCGACGCAGATCAGCAACATCCATCATCTTGATTTTCCTTCTCTCTTTGCCGCCCATGCGGCCATGCGGCCATGCGGCCATGCGGCCATGCGTGCTGGCATTGTGCGACGAGCACGCCATGGGTACAAGCCTTGTGACCAGCAAATGGCTGCTGCAAAAAAAGAGGGAGGCTCACGCCTCCCTCCTTGATATACCCTTCGCACGATCTTGGTACGCGCAGGCTTATTGCCTGCCAGCGACAGCAGGACAATGCGCCAGCATGCGCCGGTTGTAATCGGCCGCATAGGCCGCCAGCTTGGCCTGGGCCTCTTCCTGTCCGGGCTTGATGACATCCCCCAGACCGTCGAGGTAGCGCACACCGCAGCGCGCCTTGGCCGAGGCCTGCTGCTCCGGCGCGATGCCGGGCGCCACCTCGCCGCGCCCGGCCCGCACGATCAACCGGTAATCCTGCTTTGCCAGGCTGGCGCTGACCGCCTGCTCCAGAGTATCGGCGTCGGCCTGACAGCCGCCAAGCAGGGACACCAGCATCAGCCAGCCAACCCTCATCCGCGCCTCCGTTGCCAACCCAGCAGAGCCAGCGCCAGAGTCCAGAGACCGAGGGCACCACCGCCGCCGCTACCGCCCGAACTGCCGCCGCTTTGGACAACCGGCAGCTTGGAGGGACTGATCGCGAAGAAGATGTTGTCGCTGCAGGCCACCTTCAGGCGGGCAGAGCTGGCCAGATCCGCCGGCAGGGTGACAGTGGCGGCGCCGCTGTTGGGCTGGCTGACCGCCAGATTGCTCCAGCTGGTTCCCTCGTTTTGGGTGATGAACAGGTCTACCTTGCTGCAGCTGATCGGCGCCAGCGTGGTGCCGGCCACATCCCAGCTGACAGCCAGGCTTGCCCCCGGCGTCAATGCCACCCCAATCGGGGCGGTCAATCGGAAGGCACTGCCAGTGTTGATCACCTGGACCTTCATGTCGTCGCTGGCGACACCGCCCTTGCCGTCACGCACCGTCAATCGGAAGTTGAGATCCCGGTTAGTGGTGGGCCATGCCTCGCCCTTGGCGAGCGAGCCCGAGAGCAGGGATGGCAAGCTCGGCAAAATCCGCTCCGGCGAGCCGGTCGGCGACACGAAGCGGAACAACGGACGGGAGCCGTCATCGATCATGTCAAAAGCACTGCTGGACGGGTCGCCCAGATCAATCTGCTCCCAAGTGTAGGTCAGGGGATCCTTGTCCAAATCGGCGCCGGCCCCCTTGAGCACGAATGGCGTGTTGGCGGGAATGATATAGCTGGCTCCGGCCACCGCCTGGGGCGTGTTGTTGACGAGATTCAGGGTGGTGCCACAGGCCGGCACGGTCGCCATGTGCGCCCGCATCTGCTCGATAGATTTGCTGTGAAAATAGGGATCGCTGTGGGGCTGGATGTTCTCGTCCCCGCAGATCCCGGCATAGGCCATGATAGAAGTACCGCTGCCCGGCTCCCAGGCTTGTGCCGCCTCCCGATTGCCACCGCCGCAACTGCCAGTGGTGCCGTTGAAGGTGTGGTCGGCACCGAACTGGTGGCCGATCTCGTGAGCCACGTAGTCGATAAAGAAGGCATCCCCCACCGGCTTATCGGAGCCCGTCATCCCGGCCGACTTGTCCGCGGTGCACAGCACGCCGAGCCCGGCCAGGCCACCTCCCCCGGTATTGACCACATGCCCGATATCGAATGCGCCCAGCTCACCATTGGCGAAGGCTTCTCCCTGTACCAGGACGTTCTTGCTGGTGTCATCAGCCTCATAGATGCTGCTCACGCCGCTCACGTAGTCAGGGTTATCGCCGTTGTAGAAAGGGTCTGTTACCGGATCGGTAAAAATCACAGAATCGTTGCCGCTGGCCAGCACGAACTCGGCCCCCACATCTCGCTGGTACACCTCGTTGACCCGGTTGAGCAGGGTAGTAATGGCCGCCAGGGCCAGCACTTGGGAGCCGCCATGATATTGGGTGTACTCACCTGCGGCCGAGATAGCGATGGTGTAACGTTTGCGAACATTACCATCCACTTGCACCTTGCGAGCCAACGTTTTGGCGTCAGCCCCGATCACCTTGTCGGCGTCTTCTTCCAGTCGGCTGTAGGCATCCTGCTGGTAGTAAATTGCATACCCCTCGGCATTGCGCAGCGGATCGACAAACACCATCTTGCCCTGATGGCTGAACATGGCATGAAAACCTTGCGGCCCCAGATCGAAGCGTCCAGTATCAACCGGATGAGCCGGGTTGTACCCCTTGAAGGTGCGGATCTGAGGATACTTGGCTGCAAGGTCTGCGGGCAGTACATTGTAAGCTTCCAGTGCAAAGGTAACCTCCCCCCCATCAGGCAGTGGCAAGGTCAGCTTGCTGGCCCCCGCTTGCAACCCGGCAAAATAGTCGAGCGGCACCTTGGCGACCCGGAACTGATGAGCCCGTACCTCATAACCCTCGTCAGCTGTTGCTCTGGCGGCAACCGTGCTCCATTCGCTGGCCATCAGGCTGGTTGAGCCCAGCATGCTGGCAACCAGCAAGGCCACCCTAGAGTATTTCGTCACATGCATTGTTTTTAGTCCTTGTATTAATGCAATCGCCTGAATTGCGGCCTGTACTTTATTTTTATTCGGCCACATCAATACAAAGCTGAAGCAACCCTTTCCACCATTCCCGAGTGGGAGTGTTGCGCCAACCCCGTCTAACCCCTATCATTGCGCGGATTTGTCAATTTTAGAACAGCCCCTCTTCACAAAGGTGCAGTTCATCTTTATCTGGCCAAGGTTAATCTCATGCTCAAATCCCCACTGTTGCCCCGTTTCGGGGATCTGGTCGTTGCCATTATTGACGATGTGCTCGGTCAGGGTCTTACCCTCGACCGTGCCTATGCCCGTCACTTCTCAGGCATCGAACTCAAACCGCAAGAACAGGCAAGGATTGCCCTGGTCACCGGCGACCTGCTGCGTCGTCTCAGCCTCTATTGCTTCCTGACCGGCATCCAGGTCCGTCAGGCCGAAAAGAATGTCTGGCCGCTGCTACACAGCTGGCACGCCTTCCACAAAATTGCCCAGCCCAACAACCCGACCCTGGATCGCTTCAATGAAGAAGCATTCCGCCGCCGTCTGACCGAGGCGAAGAAGAACCCGGTATTGATGGATGGCTGCCCTTCCTGGCTGGAGAAACTGGGCAGCGAACAGCTGGGTGAAGCCTGGCCTGCCGAGCGTGCCGCTCTGGCCTGGATGCCCAAGCGCTACCTGCGGGTCAACACCCTCAAGTGCACCCGTGATGAGCTGCAAGCCATTCTGGCCAAAGAGCAGGTCACCACCATTCCGGTTGATGGTGTGGAGACTGCCCTGCAGGTCACCTCGGACGCCGCCCTGTTCCGTACCAAGGCCTTTGCCGATGGTTGCTTCGAGCAGCAGGACGCAGGCTCCCAGCTGGTTGCTGCGGCTCTGGAGGTCACCCCGGGCATGCGCGTTATCGACGCCTGCGCCGGGGCCGGTGGCAAGACTCTGCACATCGCCGCCATGATGCAGGGCAAAGGCCGTCTGCTGGCGATGGATGTGGAAGAGTGGAAGCTGGAGAACCTCAAGCAGCGCGCCCGTCGCGCCGGTGCCCACAACGTGGAGACCCGGGTCATCACCAGCAGCAAGACCGTCAAGCGCCTCAAAGAGAGCGCCGACCGCGTACTGCTGGACGTGCCCTGCTCCGGTCTGGGCGTACTCAAGCGCAATCCGGATGCCAAGTGGCGTGATACCGCCGAGCGTCTGCCGGTGCTGGTCGCGCTGCAAGAAGAAATCCTGCAGCGTTACAGCCAGATGGTGAAGGTGGGTGGTCTGCTGGTCTATGCAACCTGCTCCATCTTGCCGCAGGAGAACCGCCAGCAGGTGGACAAGTTCCTCGCGGCCAACGAGAACTTCCGTCTGCGTGACGATCACACCGTAAGCCCGTCCGAGACCGGCTTCGACGGTTTCTACATGGCTCGTATCGAGCGGATCGCCTGATCTGCCCGATGACCAGATAGAAAAAGCGGCTGCCAATGGCAGCCGCTTTGTTTTGGCTTGCTGACCCACACCCGATGGGGTTACAGCGCAGCAATCGCCTCAATCTCGATCTTTACATCCTTCGGCAAGCGGGCCACTTCCACACAGGATCGCGCCGGATACATGGCATCGTGCTTGGTGAAAAAGTCGTTGTAGACCTGATTCACCACAGCAAAGTCGTTCAGATCAGAGACAAACACCGTGGTCTTGATGATGTTGCGCACCTGACCGCCTGCCGCCTCGACAATCGCCTGTACGTTTTGCAGGGAGCGCAGGGTCTGCGCTTCGATCCCCTCCGCAACGTCGCCGCTCACCGGGTCCAGCGGGATCTGACCGGAGGTGTATAGGATGTTGCCAATCCGGGTGGCCTGCACATAGGGGCCGATGGCGCCCGGCGCCGCCTTGGTAGTGATAACCTGTCGCATCTGTTACTTCCTCGTGCTGACAAACAAAAAGTAGGCCCGGAGCAAGCCTGCTCACCCCGGGCATGAGAGTTACATCATGTTGGTGAAGGTTCTGGAGATGACGTCCTGCTGCTGCTCGCGGGTCAGGGCGTTGAAGCGCACCGCATAACCGGAGACCCGGATGGTCAGGCTGGGGTACTTGTCCGGATTGTCGATGGCATCCAGCAGCATCTCGCGGTTCATCACGTTGACGTTGAGGTGCTGACCCCCTTCCACATCCCGCTCATGATGGAAGTAGCCATCCATCAGCCCCACCAGATTGCTCTCGCGATTGGCTGGCTCCTTGCCGAGCGCCCCCGGCACGATGGAGAAGGTGTAGGAGATCCCGTCCTTGGCGTATTTGAACGGCAGCTTGGCCACCGAGGCGAGCGAAGCGACCGCCCCATTGCGATCCCGACCGTGCATCGGGTTGGCTCCCGGTGCAAACGGGGCACCGGCACGGCGGCCATCCGGGGTGTTGCCAGTCTTCTGGCCATAGACCACGTTGGAGGTGATGGTCAGGATCGACTGAGTTGGCACCGCATTGCGGTAGGTCGGCAGCGCCTGGATCTTCTTCATGAAGCGCTCGACCAGATCGCAGGCGATGGAGTCGGCCCGCTCGTCGTTGTTGCCGTACTGGGGATACTCCCCCTCAATCACGAAATCGACCGCCAGCCCGTCAGCATCGCGCACCGGCTTGACCCTGGCGTACTTGATGGCCGCCAGCGAATCGACCGCCACCGACAGACCGGCAATGCCGCAGGCCATGGTGCGATAGACGTCGCGATCGTGCAGCGCCATCAGCGAGGCCTCATAGCTGTACTTGTCGTGCATGTAGTGAATAAGGTTGAGCGCGCTGATGTACTGCACCGCCAACCAATCCATAAAGCTGTCGAGGCTGGCCATGACGGTGTCGTATTCCAGCACCTCGTCCATGATGGGGGCCACTTTCGGGCCAACCTGGATCTTCAGCTTCTCGTCCACGCCACCGTTGATGCAATAGAGCAGGGTTTTGGCGAGGTTGGCGCGGGCACCAAAGAACTGCATCTGCTTGCCGATCACCATCGGGCTCACGCAGCAGGCGATGGCGTAGTCATCGCTCTCGAAATCGGTGCGCATCAGGTCATCATTCTCATACTGCAGGGATGAGGTATCGATGGAGACGCGGGCCGCATAGGTCTTGAAGGCACGTGGCAACCCTTCCGCCCAGAGGATGGTGAGGTTAGGCTCGGGCGCCGGCCCCATGGTCTTGAGGGTATGGAGATAACGGAAGGAGTTCCTGGTCACCAGGGTGCGACCATCCAGCCCCATGCCGCCGATCACCTCGGTGGCCCAGATGGGATCGCCGGAGAAGAGGGAGTCAAACTCGGGAGTACGCAGGAAGCGCACCATGCGGATCTTCATGATGAAGTGATCGACCAGCTCCTGGGCATCCTGCTCGTTGATAAGCCCCGCCTTCAGATCCCGCTCGATATAGATGTCGAGGAAGGTAGCGGTACGACCGAGGGACATGGCCCCACCATTTTGCGACTTCACCGCCGCCAGATAAGCAAAGTAGAGCCACTGCACCGCCTGCTGGGCAGTGCGTGCCGGCCCGGAGATGTCAAAGCCATAGCTGGCCGCCATCTGCTTGATCTGCACCAGTGCCCGCTTGTGCTCGGCCAGCTCCTCGCGCTGGCGGATCACCTGCTCCAGCTGCTCTCCCCGCTCGAGAGCCGGTTGCAGATCGGCAAACTGCAGCTCCCGTTCACGGATTAGATAATCTATGCCATAGAGCGCCACCCGACGATAATCTCCGATAATGCGACCACGGCCGTAACCATCCGGCAAACCGGTCAATACCCCTGATTTTCGGCAGCGCAACATCTCGGGAGAGTAGACGTCGAACACCCCCTGATTGTGGGTTTTACGCAATTCGCTGAAGGTATATTCAAAATCGGGATCCATCTCCCGGCCATACGCTTCAAACGAGCTGCGGATCATATTTACGCCGCCAAACGGGTGCAGAGCTCTTTTAAGGGGCTTGTCGGTTTGCAGGCCAACGATTTTTTCCAGCCCCTGCTCGATATAACCCGGCCCATGGGCGGTGATTGTGGTGGCAATATTGGTATCAAAATCGACCGGTGCGTGGGTGGCATTCTCGATACGGATCCCCTCCATCACCTTATTCCACAAAGTGGTGGTCGCTTCGGTCGCATCTGCTAAAAACTGTTCGTCACCTTCATAGGGGGTGTAGTTCTGCTGGATAAAATCACGGACGTTGATCTCGTGCTTCCAGTTTTCACCGGCAAACCCTTGCCATGCCTGACGGAATTTATCCTGATCCAATTGCATATCAACTTTCATCAAATAAACCTCATTCACTACTCATGACACTACAGTGGAAGATGTCAGACGCACTCGGCCTGACGAACCAGCTGCCCCAGACGAATGGCATCCAGTGCGATCATTTTCTCTTCATTGGTGGGAATAACCGCCGCCAGCACCATGGACTCTGCCGCCGAAATCACCCGGCAGCCCTCGCTATTGGGACGCTGGTTAAACGGCTCACTGATCGCTACGCCAAATACCTGAAGTCGTTCGCATACCAGCTTTCTGATAAAGGCCGAGTTCTCGCCGATCCCGCCGGTGAAAATAACGGCATCCAGCCGGCGCAATGAGGTGGCATGGCCGCCGATATGGCGGGCAATACGATGGACAAAAGCGTGAATGGCCAATTTTGCCCCGGGATGTCCTTCGTGATAGGCAGCTTCCAATACCCGCATATCGGAGGAGAGCCCCGAAATACCTAGCAGGCCGGACTGCTTGTTCAATACCCGCTCGATATCCTCGATAGATTGTCCTGTCTTGCTGGCGATATAGGCCAGCGCGCCAAAATCGATATCGCCGCTGCGGCTGCCCATGATCAACCCCTCCAGCGGCGTCATCCCCATCGAGGTATCGACGCTCTTGCCATCCTGCACCGCACAAATAGAGGCGCCATTGCCCAGATGGGCGATGACCAGACCGGCATGCTGCTCATCCAGCCCCATAAATACGCAAGCCTGCTCGGCCACATAGCGATGGGAGGTGCCGTGGAAGCCATAGCGGCGCACGCCGTAATCCTGCAAATATTGGTAAGGCAGCCCATAGATATAGGCTTCCGGCTTCAGGGTCTGGTGAAAACCGGTATCAAATACCGCAATTTGGGGCTGGTTGGGAAAGAGCTGGCGGGCGGCCATCACGCCGCTCAAATTGGCGTGGTTGTGCAGCGGGGCCAGTGGCGAGACCTGCCTGATTTTGGCCAATACATGTTCATCAATGATCACGGCTTCACTAAATTCACTCCCACCATGAGCAATTCGATGACCCACCAGTGCAATGGCATCACGCAGATCCCGTTTTTTCAATTCCGCCGCGATGGCAGCCAATGCACAGGTGTGGTTATTTTCAGGTAATAACATTGCGGGCGCTTTACCCACTTGCAATTGGGGATGGGCCGTCTCAATACCATCGGCCATCCCGGAGATCACCACCTCGCAGGTTTTACTATCCAGTACCGAGAATTTGACCGACGAAGAGCCGCAATTGATAACCAGAACCAACGAATCAAACTTCATTACATCGCCTCGATATTTATGCTGTCGAGTCACTGCAGTCAGAGCATCTTTGCCACTGTGTTTAGTGGCCAAATAACGGATAGCCTTGCCCTCGGCCCAAATAATTGGGCCAACCAAGAACCGGTTATTGCGCGCTTCTGACTACGCCATGCAGACCCCGCCAAGGGGATCTGAATGGCTGATGACTTGCAGAAAAGGTTTTCAGAACAGCTTGGAAACAATATTCAGGATGGTCAGCACACCTATGATGGTGACAAACAGGTTGCTGGCCTGACCTTTATATTTTGCCAGTGCCGGTGTCTTGTTGACGGCATACATCGGCAGCAGACAGAGCAGGGAAGCGATGATCGGCGCCCCCATTGCCTCAATCAGGTCGAGGATGTTGGGGTTCACATAAGCGACCAGCCAGGTGGAGCCCATGATGAACAACATACTGACCATATTGAGTTTTTTACTGGAAACCTTGCTCTTGTCGCCCTGGTAGCCAAAGCGGAGGATAAGGCCGTTCAACCCTTCCAGCGTCCCCAGATAGTGGCCGAAGAAGGATTTGAAGATAGCAACCAGCGCGATAATGGACGCCGCATACTCCAGAGTGGTGGCAAACGCAGACTTGCTGCCCGTCATCGAGGAGAAGTGGTTGGCCAGATAGGAGAGCACCGGAATATTCTGGGCCTTGGCTTCCGCCATATTTTGCGGCGACAGGGTAAACAGGCAGCTGAAGGCAAAGAACATCACCACGGCCACCATCAGCATGCTGGCACCGGAGATAATCTTCGAGCAGCGCTTCTCGGTAAAATCACGACCGAACTCCTGCTCATACTCTTCCCGCTTGGAGACGATGAAAGAGGAGACAATCGGCGAGAAGTTGAAGGAGAAAACCATGATGGAGATCCCCAGCCAGACGGTGACCAGAATACCATCGTGACCGAACATGGATATCTCGCTAAGGTTGACCTGATCAAAGACGGCACTATTCCAGTACGGAACGAGGGAGAGAGAGATGACCACTAGGCTGGCGATGAAAGGAAATACCAGATAGCTCATTACGCGAACCATCAGATCCTTACCAAAATAGATCACAAATGCCATCAATAGCAGCAGCCCAAGGGCGACAACACCCCGATTAAGCGGCGCCATTTGCAGTTGATGCTCCCAGAATGCCATAAAGGTATTGGTGATCGTCACACCATATATCCACAGCAGTGGGCAGATGGCAAAGAAATAGAGGAAGGTAATCACTACCCCACCCATTTTGCCAAAATGTTCTTCAACGGTCTCGGTAATATTTGCCGATGGATTGCTGCCAGAAAGACATAATCTGGCCAACGCCCTGTGGCAATAAAATGCAATAGGGTAAGCCAGCACCAGCATGATTAATATTGGGATCAGGCCACCATATCCGGCCCGAATAGGGAAAAATAGAACACCTGCACCGATCGCTGTACCAAACAGACCTAATCCCCATGTGGTATCCGATTTACGCCATGCACGTGTATTCTCTTTACTGCCGGTGACAACACTGTCTAATATCATGACTGCATTCCTTACAGGCTAAATTGACGAATATTGTTCTGTTCGATAATTTCGGTGATCCGGGTCAGGTCAATATTGCCACCAGAAATAATACTGACGGTTTTTTTGCCTTCGACATAATGTTTGAGTTTGCCGCTCAGCAGCGCTGCCGAGGCCAGAGCTCCCGCCCCTTCGGTAATCACCTTGTTGCGCTGAATAAGGTCAACCATGCTGTGACGAATATCATCCTCGGTGACCAGTACAATATCATCCACCAATTGTTTGACGATTTCGAAGGTCAGGGTGCCGGGTCTTGCCACGTCACAGCCATCGGCCAGCGTACTGCTGGTTCTGTGATTGGTAATGGTGCCTGCGTAGTATGAAGCCGCCATGCCGTGGACATTCTCCGACTGCACGCCAATCACCCGGATAGTCGGGTTGATGGATTTGATGGCCATGGCGACACCGGCAATCAGACCACCACCGCCAATCGGCACTATGATGTTATCGACATCGTACAAATCTTCGATAATTTCTAGGCCGATGGTTCCCTGGCCGGCAATCACTTTTGCATCGTCAAAGGGGGGGATAAATACGCGGCCTTCCATCTCCACGATTTCGCTGACTTTGGCAATGGTGTCATTGAAACTATTGCCATGCAGAATAACTTCCGCCGAATAATCGCTGGTTGCAGCAATTTTTGATTTGGGTGCGCAGCAAGGCATGACCACCTTGGCATCAATTCCCAGCATGGCACTGGACAAAGATACCCCCTGCGCGTGATTACCGGCAGAGCAGGCGACAACACCTTTTTGACGATCCTCCAGACTTAATGAACTGAGTTTGTTGAAGGCACCGCGAATTTTAAAAGAGCCTGTACGTTGCATGTTTTCAAGCTTGAGGTAAACCTCGCCATGGCAACGTTCGCTGATGTAGTTAGAGGGTAATTGCGCGGTCTTGTATATATGGTTGGTCAGTCTTTTTTTGGCTTCGGTAATATCATGAAGACCAATGGGCAGATTGCTATACATCTTCATCGCAAATCTCTTTTTATTTATTAATTTGTAGGGTTTTATTTCACTGGGCGAAGCGATACTAGGTTCTATCACTTGCAATTAATGTGAGCATAAACACAAAAAAATCTACAAAGAGACTGCGTTACGGTGAAATTATCAAAAAATGTGATGACAGCAACACTTGAATCCAAAATGATTAAAAAAAGTAATCGCAGATTGGGAAATCAATATGGTTAACAACTCCAAAACAAAGCGGCAAAGATTAGATTTTT
Source organism: Aeromonas sp. 600282 (assembly GCF_049175755.1). Lineage (NCBI taxonomy): Bacteria > Pseudomonadati > Pseudomonadota > Gammaproteobacteria > Aeromonadales > Aeromonadaceae > Aeromonas > Aeromonas sp. 600282. Next base: position 134,170 of record NZ_JAAKVR010000003.1, read on the forward strand.
CAGGGCGAACGCGTTGCTTTTTGCAACCGACAATCAGTTGCTTGCCTGCCAGAACCGGGATAATAAAAAAGGAGCCGATGTGGCTCCCTATCGACAACACAGGACCGATTACTCGGCTGCTGCATCATCTTTCTTGTACTTGGCAGCAGTCTCTTTGATCAGAGCCTGCAACTCGCCAGCCTGGAACATCTCGATCATGATGTCACAGCCACCGATCAGCTCACCTTCAACCCACAGTTGCGGGAAGGTCGGCCAGTTGGCGAATTTTGGCAATTCGGCGCGGATATCCGGATTCTGCAGGATATCAACGTATGCAAACGGCTCGCCGCAGGACATCAGAGCCTGGGAGGCCTGGGCAGAGAAGCCACAGCTGGGTAGCTTGGGGGAGCCCTTCATGTAGATGATGATGGGGTTGTCAGCCAGCTGCTGCTTAATCTTTTCAATAGTTTCCATAGGTGCCTCACTAGAGCGATTTCGGCGGCCATTCTACTGCAATCTTGCCCGAGCACAAACTGACAAAGGGGTGACCCGGCTCGAATTGTGCAAAGAACCCACACAGGATTGATCGCGATCATGGCGCCAATCAAGAGTTGTTAGGCCATCTTTGATACTGCTACAATCCCTTGGCTTTGGGCTACCCAGCCCCATCATTTTAAAAACAACTCTTTTCACATATAGAAAAGAGTACGCAATGTCTTGCAACCGTCGCCTTCGCACGGTCCAGCCAATGGAGAGTAGAAAATGGCATTCGAACTTCCCGCTCTGCCCTATGCAATCAACGCTCTGGAACCGCACATCTCCCAGGAAACTCTGGAATATCACCACGGCAAGCACCACAACACCTACGTGGTCAACCTGAACAATCTGGTGCCGGGTACCGAGTTTGAAGGCAAGTCTCTGGAAGAGATCATCAAGACCTCCAACGGCGGCATCTTCAACAACGCCGCCCAGATCTGGAACCACACCTTCTACTGGCACTGCCTCTCCCCGAATGGCGGTGGCGAGCCGACTGGCGCCCTGGCTGATGCTATCAACAAGGCATTCGGCTCCTTCGCCGAGTTCAAAGATGCCTTCACCAAATCAGCCATCGGCAACTTCGGTTCCAGCTGGACTTGGCTGGTGAAAAAAGCTGACGGCTCTCTGGCTATCGTCAACACCTCCAACGCTGGCTGCCCGCTGACTGAAGCCGGTACCACCCCGCTGCTGACCGTTGACCTGTGGGAGCACGCCTACTACATCGACTTCCGCAACCTGCGTCCGAAGTACATGGAAACCTTCTGGGCTCTGGTTAACTGGGAATTCGTGGCCAAGAACTTGGCTGCCTAATCAGCCTCGCTTGCCAAAACGCCCCGCACTGCGGGGCGTTTTTTTATATCTAGATGGCTGCGTAAATGAAAGAGGCGCCCGCAGGCGCCTTTTACATATCGAGATAGCCAGTTTACTGGTCCAGCTCGTCCATGTATTCATCCAGATTGGCATCGTCGGCCTGCTCTTGCTGAGATGCTTTCAGCTCGGTCTGCTTGCCCGTCACCTTGCCCTGGTTATATTGCAGGTAGAAGTCCTTGGTTAGCGCATAGGGGTCGAGGGAGTTGTCGATGATCCGCTCCTGATCGATCAGCTTGGCGCGATTGCCCAAGCCATCCAGAACCCAATGAGTAACCCTTAACGGGATAGTCAGCAAGGCATAGGGGAAGTAGATGGTGTCAATGGTGTCACCAACCAGCTCCCGAGTGGTGGTCGGACCGTAAACAGGCACCATGATGTAGGCACCATTACCGATATCGGCCCTGCCCAGCACTGTGTCCATCTCCAGCTTGTTGCGCTCGAGGCCGGCATGTTTGGCCACATCGAAGATACCCAGCAGACCGACGGTGGTGTTGAGGGTAAAGCGCCCCAGGTTGGTCCCTGCCCCCTTCAAATCACCGGTGATCAGATGGTTCACCATGCTGCTTGGCTCATCAAAGTTGGCAACAAAGTTGGCAATGCCATCCTTCACCCCCACCGGAATATAGCGAGCGTAAGCATGTACCACAGGACGTGCTACATAGGGCTCCAGCACATCATAGTTGACCGCCCACATGGCCCGGTTGGCCCCCTGGAAGGGATCGCGCGGATCGGCCGCCGTACTGGTTGCGCCCGGATTATTCATGCCGGGATTGAGATCCAGACTCTCTGGGCCAGGCTTGGGTGGACCACCGGCACAGCCAGCCAGCAAGAGGGCTGCCAGTATGGCCCCTGAACGAAGATACATATGATTGTCCTGACGTTTTATTTTGATTTATCAGAAGTATAGATAACCCGGCCCCTATCCAGGAGCCGGGTTATCCAAAGGCATATTAGAGGGCGTGATCGATGCGGATGTCAATCGGAGCAGCAGGGATCTCGGCCGTCTTGACCGGCACGGATACCCCTTCGAAGGCTCCTTCCTTGTTCATCACATTGCCACCGCGGGAGAGACGCGCCTTGAACTGCAGTTCTGGATACGCTTCCAGCTTGCTGCCCTCCATCATGGCGTCACCATCCCCCAGTGAAAGGGTGACAGGCAGGGTTGGCCCAGCGATACGTTTCACCGCGATGGGCATGGGTGGTCCGTTGGGCACCACGGCAAAGACGAAGAGGTGAGCATCTTCCGGCATCTGGATGCCCGCAGCCAGCGTGATGTGGATGGGGAACTCTCCCTCATTAACGTCAGACTGCTTTACCTGCTCTGTTCCCGTTTTGGCTGCGCCTGAATTCGTCACCTCTATGCCACGCTGCTTGAGCTGCGTGCGGGCATACTCCATGGAGCGCTCAACCATCACATAACGGGGAGAGCCTTTTTCCATCAAGGGCAACATCGCCTGCCAGCGAGACAGCGCGGTCTGGAAGTCCTCTTTCTGCAGCGCCATAAAGGCATAGACGGAGCGCGCCTCGATATTATCAGGCTCCTGCGCGATGGCTGCACGCAGCAGTGCATCGGCCTGCACCTCCTCCCCCGTCATCATCAGCGCTTGGGCATAGGGCACCGCCACCAGCGATTTCTGGGGAGCAAGCTTGTAGGCACGCGACAGCGCATCGTTGGCCATCTCGGGATCATTGCCATCCAGCGCCAAACGTCCGAGCAGCAACCAGCCGCGGTAGTCGTTCGGTTCATCCTTTAGGCGGGTACGCAGTGCCAGCGTGAAGTCCAGCAGATCCTGCTCGGTTACCTGGGCATCCCGCTCCACCAGAATGCGGTTGCTCAGCTCGCCAAGACGGCTGCTGGCATCCTGCCAGCGGCTCACCTCCTGCCATGAACCCAGCTTGTAGTAGATACCCAGGCTCACCACCACCAGCACCAGCACACCTGGGATCCAGCTCAGACTCTTGCCACTGCGGGCTGTCTGCTCCACATCGGGAATATCATCCAAGAGGCTGCGCTGCAACTCGACCAGCGATTCGGGCTCCTCGGCAAGCACACCCTGCTCTCGCTCCTCGCCAATCTCTAGCAAGCGCTGACGATAGAGCTGTTTGTTGAGCGCCGAGCGACTGATGCTCTGGTTTCCCTCACTGCGCCACAACGGTAACACCAGAGCCAGACTCACCAGCACCAGCAGGGCCGCAATCACAATCCAAAAGGCGGTCATTGTTTCTCTTCCTCTTTGAGCAGCTCGGCCAGGCGACGCTGCTCTTCATCGCTCAGGGTGCTTTCCACAGGCTCTGACGTTGCCGCAGAGCGTCGGCTACGTATCACCACCACGCCGATGCCGATAACGATCACTAACAGCGGGCCAAGCCAGAGGATCAGGGTCGATGCCATCAGGGGCGGGTTATAGAGGATAAAGTTGCCATAGCGGGCAACCATATAGTCCACGATCTCCTCTTTATCCTTACCCTCGCGCACCATCTGGTAGGTCTTGTCACGCAAGTCCTTGGCCAGCCCCGCATTGGAATCGGCGATATCCTGGTTCTGGCACTTGGGGCAGCGCAGCTCTTTGGTCAGTTCGCGAAAGACCTGCTCCTGATTGTCGTTGTCGAAGGTGTAGACATCGATAGCAGCCATGACCGGCGTTTGTACCACCCATCCCAGCAACAGCAGCAGGGAAGCAATAAATACTCTCATCAGCACGCCCCTCACTTCATGGCATCAAAGATGGGTTTGAGGGTCGACACCCAGTTCTCGGGATTGATATCCCCCACGTGGCGATAACGGATGATCCCCTTGCTGTCGATAAAGAAGGTCTCCGGCGCGCCGTACACCCCAAGATCCAGTCCCAGCATGCCGTCCGGATCATAGAGATTGACCAGATAGGGGTTGCCCAGCTCCGCCAGCCATTTGATCGCCTTGTCGCGCTCATCCTTGTAGTTCATGCCGATGATGGGAATGCCCTGCCCTGCCAACTGTTTGAGGTAGGTGTGCTCGCCGTAGCAGGTCGGGCACCAGGTGGCCCAAACGTTGAGCAGCATGGGGCGACCGGTCAGGATACTGCGATCGTGCTGTTTGTTCAGATCGTAAATGTCCTGCAGGGTAAACACCGGTACCTCCTTGCCCACCATCACGGATTCGAGCTTGGTGGGATCGGAGTAGAGCCCCTTGAACAGGAACACAGCCCCCAGCAAAAAAACGATAAAGGGAATTAAAAACAACCAGAGCTTTTTGTTCATGCCTTGGCTTCCTCCTCACGACGGCCGAAACGGTAACGCTTGTCGAGCATCGCCAGCACGCCACCGATAGCCATAAAGACGCCGCCGAACCAGATCCAGCGCACGAACGGCTTGTAGTAGATCCTCACTGCCCAGGCATTGTTGTCTAGCTGCTCGCCAAGGGCCGCATAAAGATCTCGCGTGAAACCAGCATCGATGGCCGCTTCGGTCATCGGCATCCGGGTCACTGTGTACATCCGCTTCTCGGGCTTGAGCAGGGCGACCTGCTTGCCATTTTTGTGCACTTCCAGCACGCCCTTGAAGCCATCGTAGTTGGGGCCGTTCTTCTCTTTGATCCCGGCAAAAACGAACTCGTAATCGGCAAAGTGCACCCGATCACCCGCCTGCATCCGCAGATCCTTCTCGATGCTGTAGTTCTGGGTGCAGGCGATACCTATGATGCTGACTGCCAGCCCCACATGGCCAAGGATCATAGCCCAGTGACTGTTGCCAAGCTTGCGCACACCGACCGCAAAGCTGTGCTTGTGGGTCGCGCGCACCCAGGTCTCCTGCAGGCTGGTAACGATGACCCAGGCCCCAAGACCAATCCCCACCGCAGCCCACGGCTTGAAGGTTTCGGCAAAGATCAGCGGCAACAGCAGGGCTGCTGCCAGGCTCAGCACCAGCGCAAGAATCACCTTGCCCTTGAGCTCGCCAAGCTCCTGGCGGCGCCAGCGAAACAGCGGACCAACCCCCAGCAGCAGGGCAAACGGAATGATCAGCCAACTGTAGATATGGTTGAAGAAGGGAGTACCGATAGAGATGCTCCCCAGCCCCAGCTCCTTGTGCACCAGCGGCAGCAAGGTGCCGAGCAGCACAGTCAGCAGGCCAGCCACCAGCATGATGTTGTTGCAAAGCAGCAGGGTTTCGCGACTCCACAGCTCATGCTTGCCGTGGCTTTTCACCTGCGAACCTTTAAAGGCAAACAGCAGCAAGGATGAACCGATCACCGCCAGCAGGAAGCCGAGAATAAACAGGCCGCGGGTCGGGTCGGAGGCAAACGCATGCACCGACACCAGCACGCCGGAGCGCACCAGGAAGGTACCGAGCAGGCTCAGCGAGAAGGCCGAAAGGGCCAGCAGCACGGTCCACGCCTTGAAGGTGGCGCGCTTCTCGCTCACCGCCAGCGAATGCAGCAGAGCGGTACCCGCCAACCAGGGCATGAAGGAGGCATTTTCTACCGGATCCCAGAACCACCAGCCGCCCCAACCGAGCTCGTAGTAGGCCCACCAGGAGCCGAGCACTATGCCGAGGGTCAGGAATACCCAGGCCGCCATGGTCCAGGGGCGCGACCAGCGGGCCCAGGTTGCATCAAGACGACCGGTCATCAATGAGGCTATGGCGAAGGCAAATGCCACCGAGAATCCTACATAACCCATGTAGAGCATCGGCGGATGGAAGATCAGACCCGGATCCTGCAGCAGCGGATTGAGGTCACGGCCATCGACCGGAAAATAGGGCAAGGTGCGGGTGAAGGGATCAGAGGTGAACAGCACGAACGCGGTGAAACCGACCGAGATCAGCCCCAACACGCCGAGCACCCGCGCCACCGCATCGAGCGGCAGACGGCGGCTGAACATGGCTACCGCCGCAGTCCAGCCACCCAGGGTCAGTACCCACAGCAGCAGGGAACCTTCGTGGGCCCCCCACACCGCCGAGATACGATAGGCGAGCGGCAGCAGGCTGTTGGAGTTAGTGGCCACATACTGCACGGTAAAGTCGTTATCGATAAAGGCCCAGGTCAGGCAGAGAAACGACAGCAGCAGCAACAAAAACTGGGCATAGGCGAGCGGACGAGCCGCCGACATCATGCCAAGACGCCCCCGACTTGCGCCAAGCAGCGGATAGCTACCCAGCAACAGGGAGGTGGCAAAGGCCAGGATCAGCGCAAACTGTCCTAATTCCGGGATCATGGCTTATTCCCCTTCAACTGCGCATCGGTGTATTCCGGTTTGAAGTGCATGCCACTGGTGGCATCGGCCACTTCTGGCGGCATGTAGTTTTCATCGTGTTTGGCCAGTACCTCGAACGCTTCGACCGTGGTGGCATCCTTGAGAGTTCCTTGCGCCACAATCCCCTGCCCCTCGCGGAACAGATCCGGCAGGATGCCATCAAATTGCACCATCACCTGATGACCACCATTGTCGATCAGGTTGAAGCTAACCTTGAGGCTGTTCGGATCGCGCTTGACAGTGCCGGGGACCACCAGACCACCAATGCGCAGGCGCTGCCCCTCTTCCGGTTTGATCTTGTCCGGCCCCTTCCCTTCCACCAGCTCGCTCGGGGTATAGAAGAGGTCGATATTCTGACTGAGGGCGTAAAGCACTAGGCCGCTCACGGTGGCGAGGCCCAGGGTGATGGCCAGAATGATAGTGAGGCGTTTTTTGCGTCTCGGGTTCATAGGGTGTTCTCCATCTGCCGGGCCGCCTTGCGACGGCTCTCGCGTGCCTGCTTGCTGCGTAACTCATTAAACAGACGACGGGTTTTCATGCGGGTAGAAATGATGATACCGACCAGACAGAGCAGGGTCAGACCGAAGGAGAGCCAGACGTAGAAGGCGTAACCGCCCATCGCCAAAAAGTCACTGAATGAGGCAAAGTGCATGCTTACTTCTCCTGTTCGGCAATCTCTTGAACCCAGGGACGATGCCACTCCCGCATCAAGAGCTCGTTTCGAAAACGCATCAGGGTAAGGGCCCCGAGAAAGGCAACAAACGCCAGGATCATGATGAGCAGTGGCCAAAGCATCTCGGGAGAGATGGAGGGTTTGTCAAACTTGGTGATAGTGGCCCCCTGGTGCAAGGTGTTCCACCACTCCACCGAGTAGTGAATGATGGGGAGGTTGATCACCCCCACCAGTGCCAGAATGCCGGCAGCACGGCCAGCAACCACCTTGTCACTGAAGGCGTTGTAGAGGGCAATCACGCCGAGATAGAGAAACAGCAGGATCAGCTCAGAGGTGAGCCGTGCATCCCACACCCACCAGGTTCCCCACATGGGCTTGCCCCAGGCGGCACCGGTAAACAGTGCAATAAAAGTGAACACAGCGCCGACAGGTGCGATAGCCGCCACCGTCATGTCCGCCATCCGCAGTTGCCATACCAGCCCGATAAAGGCGGCAACTGCCATGGTGGAGTAGGCCCCCATCGAAAGAATGGCGGAAGGAACATGGATATAGATGATCCGGAAAGAGTCACCCTGCTGATAATCGGCGGGTGCAAAAGCCAGTCCCCAGACAGTGCCGATGATGAACGATAGCAGACTTATCACAGCAAACCAGGGCAACAGGGTCCCAGCCAGCCGATAGGCCCGTTCGGGTTTAGCGTAAGGGTGCAACCATTTCCACATAACTCACAAACCTTTTTGTTATTAATTGTTTGGCGAGGCCTAACATACTGACCTCGGGATAACATCAAATACCTCGAAAGCAATAAGCGGCAATCCGCTTGATCCATCGCAACTTTATTTCTGGAAAAGAATGCTCCATGCGAAACCATGTTGCGTTCTACCAATAGATCATCAGTTAAGACTGACCCTCAATGCGGCCGAAACGGCCAGTGGCGTCAGCGTCAGGGCACCAACCAGCATGGCGGCCAGAATGGCAAGCTGTCCGCCATAGGGCAAGCCCATCCCCGCCGCATCAATTGCAGAGGTGGCAAAAATCAGTACCGGAATATAGAGCGGCAGGATCAGCAGACTGAGCAGCACTCCGCCCTTGCGCAACCCGACCGTCAGGGCAACCCCGACTGCACCGAGCAGGCTCAGCACCGGTGTGCCGAGTGCCAGAGTGGCGACTACCGCCAGATAACTGTTCATATCCAGCGATAGCAAAATTGCCAGCAAGGGCGAAATCAGCAGCAACGGCAATCCAGTCAGTAACCAGTGAGCAATCACTTTGGCCAGCGCCAGCAACCCGAGTGAATGGGGCATCAACATGATCTGCTCCAACGAACCGTCGCCAAAGTCGTCGCGAAACAGTCGCTCCAGCGACAGCATGGCCGCCAGCAAGGCTGCCACCCAGATGATGCCGGGAGCAATGCGAGCCAACAACTTGGGCTCAGGGCCGATACCGAGTGGGAACAGGGTGATGACAATAAGGAAAAACCAGAGCGGGTTAAGAATGTCTGCACGCTGGCGCAGGGCCATCAATAACTCGCGGTGGATCAAATACATGACGGCACGCAACATCGAAACTACTCCTGCAGCAAGGGCGTAAGCGAGAGTGTTTTCAGTCGACCCTGCATCAGCGTCATATCCTGATGAGTGGTGAGGATCACCATCCCCCCCCGCTCGGCATGAGCAAGAAACAACCTCTCCAGCACCTTGACCCCCTGCTTATCAATGGCGGTAAAAGGCTCATCCAGGATCCAGAGAGCCGGTTTGTCACTGAGCCAGAGCCTGGCCAGAGCCACCCGACGCTGTTGACCTGCCGAGAGCTGCCCGGTCGGGTTCTCTTCAAAACCGGCCAACCCAACCTGGGCAAGCACCTGCCACAAATCGACCGTCTGCCGGGACACATGATGCAGCTTCTGGTAAAAGGCGAGATTTTCGAGCGGAGTCAAAGCAGCTTTGACCCCGGGCTGATGACCGAGATAGAGCAGATTGGCATGGTACTCATCACGGCAATGGCGAATATTTTCACCATTCCAGCACACTTCACCGGCAAACGGCTGAGACAGCCCAGTCAGCAGGCGCAGCAGGCTGGTCTTGCCTACCCCGTTGGGACCTTCAATTTGCACCAGATCACCGGGAACTACCGCAAAGGAGAGATGTTCAAACAGAGTGCGATCTTCACGCACGCAGCTCAGATTGTTAACTTGAAGCAGCATGGAGATTTTTTCAGAGAAAATGAAGCGGCCTGCATCTTAACACAGTATTGGAATACGTCTTTTCCAAGATGCCCATCATCCACTGTTTTTGTGGAGAAGATCGCGCATAAGAGAAAATAGGCGGGAAAAATGATGACAATCAACGACTTCAAAATACATCAAATCGAAAAGATTAATAAAAAATCATCTTAAAACATAATAATTCAATCATCTCACTGTACATCGCGCTACATCAGAGAGCTGTATGCAAGGAGCAGAAAAAAATTCAGGAAGGCGACTGCCTCCCTGAATAATCAAGAGCGACCTTTTCGCAACGATATCAAGAGCTCTGCTTCTGCCTTTGGCAACTCACACTCACTCATGACTTCATCAAGATCGGCGCCCAGTTCGACCATCTTAGCCGCTCGACTGTAGAGCCTGCGTTCGGGATCTTGCATGGTCAGTTCTTGCTGGCGTTCATTGACCTGCTGCATCGCGCCTTCTACCGACTGTAACCGCTGTCCCATGCCAATGGAGCCGCTATGAAGCTCCATCATCTGTTTGCGCAAGCTTTCCAACTGACCTTGCAGCGTTGCCACACTGGCCTCGGACTCCTGCTTGCTACGCTTGCTCTTGAACCAGTTATAAGAGGCAAACACCAAGGCAATCAGGGACACCCCCAAGGCAACCATCTCGATTATCAAAACATCACCTTATTTGTCAGAGGGAACCGATATCTTCCCACTCTTCATCGGAGAGCAGCTTGTTCAAGTCAACCAGGATCAGCAGTTGACCGTCACGGTTGCTGACTCCCTGAATGAACTTGGCACTCTCTTCGGTTCCCACGGCCGGAGCCGCATCGATTTCGGAAGATTTCAAATAAACCACTTCCGCCACACTATCGACCATAATGCCAATCACCTGCTTCTCGGCCTCGATGATAACAATACGGGAATTTTCGCTCACATCACCGGAAGGCAGACCGAAACGGGAACGGGTATCGATGACAGTCACCACATTGCCACGCAGGTTGATGATCCCCAGTACGTACTCAGGCGCACCCGGCACCGGTGCAATTTCGGTGTAGCGCAACACCTCCTGAACCTGCATCACATTGATGCCGTAGGTTTCGTTTTCCAGTTGGAAGGTTACCCATTGCAGCACTTCATCTTCGGCCAGATTCTGTGCGATATTGCGCTTTTCTGTCATGTTTTTATTCCTTTTATGAAAACGTCTACTGCTAAAACTAGCAATAAAACAGCTCGATTGCAGAAGTTATCAGCGACCTTCTATGTTAACCCCACGCTCCAGCAACAGGAGCAGTTCGCGAACGTGTAACAGGGCACACATTTTTTCTTTGACCATGCCCGCCAACCAGGGGCGCTTACCCTCCTGATGGCGCCATTTCACCTGGTCACGGTGTAACAATTCAGTTCCTTTGAGATGATGACAAGCCAGCCCCCAAGGGGATTCACCCAGCATAATCAGATACTTGTAATCATCCATCTCCAAATGCTGACCCGGCATGACCCATTGGGCTGTATCGACCACATTCATCTTCTGCTCGCGGGAGGTCATGATCCCCTTGTACCAGCCAGGCTGGCCAAACAGGGAGGTGATCTCGCCAAGCTGATGGATACCACCCAGCTCGGTCAGCGGCACCGCAAACGTCACACCCGCAACTTCAAAAAAGAGGGCCTGAAACTCTTTACCGGTATCGATATTTTCCCAGGCAACCGGTTCACTGGCCTCTACCGGAGCAACCTCCAGCGCTGTTTCGGTCAGGATAGTAGTATGGGGCTCCGCAACCTCGGGGAGCAGCACCTCCGCAGGCCACTCTGGCTCCACCGGCAGCAGTGATTCCTCTGCCACAATCTCCAGCGGTGCGGTGAGAGTCACTTCCTGGGTGAAGGCATCATTCTCAAACTGAACTTGTCCCACCTGAGCCAACAGTTCGCCAAGCTGGGCAAGGCGTGGATCACTTTCCAAATAAGGTGCAGCAACCACCTCGGGGACGCTGTGGGGCTGACGTTGCAACTGTAAAACAGGGGCGGATTGAACCTCTTCCACCTCATCCAGCACCAGCGGCTCATCGAGCAGCAGGGAGTGGAAATAGTCATCCATCGCCCGTACTTGAATGGTATCTCTCATGCCGTCACCTCATGAACCCGTTGCCGCTCAAGGGCATCAAGATGGTTGAGCAGCGTCTCATAGGCATAGGTTCCACGACTCCCGGGAGAATAGATAGACGGGGGGATATGCAGCAAGCTGGCATCCCGAAACTTGGTATCAATAGGGATCACCGCATTCCACACTGAATCTCCATATTGATCCTTGATCGACTTCAAGGTCATCAGAGAGGCACGGGTGCGCTTGTCGAACATAGTCGGGATCACGGTATAACGGAATTTGTCACGCTTGGAACGCTGCATGATCTCGAATGTCTTCATCATCCGCTCCAATCCTTTGAGAGCGAGAAACTCGGTCTGAACCGGCACAAGAATACGATCGCAGGCAGCCAGCGCATTGACCATCATCACCCCAAGCACAGGCGGGCAGTCGATCAGCACATAATCATATTGATCCTGAATGCGCAGCAGCGCCCGCTTCAGCACCAGCCCCATTCCCTCACGATTTCCCATTACCCGATCAAGAGTCGCCAGGGTAATAGATGCGGGTAGTAAATTGATATTCTCGAACTTGGTCTTGAGCGTCAGTTTATTGACAAGCTCGGCTGTCGGTTTGACAGCTTGAAACAACTCATAGAGGGTTCCATCCAGACGATCTGAATCAAAATCAAGATATGCAGTCAGCGAGGCGTGAGGATCGGTGTCAATCAACAGCACTCGCTGACCACGCTGGGCCAGGATCCCGGCAAGCGAGACCACTGTGGTGGTTTTACCCACACCACCTTTCTGGTTGGCAACCGTCCAAACAATCACTGTATCAATCCTGCCTTGTTGTTATACGTATGCCGCCACCGGGCAAAGAGATAACCTTTATCTCTCCAGCATCCACCGCCTGCTGCACCACAGGAACCGGTTCGGCAACCACCGGGGGCTTTACCGCCACAGGAGCTGGCGGCACCCAGGCGAATTTGGAAATTGCGACCACAACCTTGCGATTTTGCAGCCGGCCTTGCTCAGTGCTGTTATCGGCAAAAGGGGAAAACTCGCCATATGCCTCAAAGGCCAGACGCTGGGGTGCGATGCCATCAGCAATCAAGCCATTGAGCACCGCTTCGGCCCTCGCAGCAGAAAGCGCCCAATTAGAACGATAAATTTCATTATTTATCTGTTGGTTATCTGTATATCCTCGGACCCTTATATAGTTATCGACCGGTTTGAGAATACTTGAAAGAGTATTGATTACCGGTGCAGCATTCGGTCCCATAAAGGCGCTGCCACTGCCAAACAGCAGACCTGAACTGAGTTCCACAGTCAGCCAGTTCTCGTCTTGCGTCATTTTGACTATCCCGGCATCCACCAGTGACCCCATGCTCTCTTGCAACTGCATATCAAGTTTGGCAAGTGTCGTGCCATCTTGCAGCACAGGGACACCAGAAATGGGGGCAAGTGAAGGAGAGGGGGACGTTGCGCTTTCCAGCAACGAGGGGGAGGCAGAAACAGCATTCTCCAACAGTGAATTGCCCTGCCCCTCCAGCAGACCATCACTGCGAGACTGCATGACACTGAACGCCTGACTCATGCCATCTATCACCGCACGATATTTGTCCTTGTTCACCAGCGCAACAGAGTAGAGCACCACAAACAGAGCAAATATCAGCGTCATGTAATCGGCATAGGAGACCAGCCAACGGTCAAGGTGTTCACGCCCCTGCAAGTGCAAACGATAGCGCTTGCGCATGGCTACTCTCCTTTCAAATAGGCCCTGAGCCGACGTTCAACCTGTAAACCATTCTCACCATGGGCAATGGCTAACAGCCCTTCCAGGGTCATCTCCTGAAACAGTGCATAGTGATAGTGAAACGCTCGCAACCGGTTGGCTATCGGTAGATAGATCAGGTTGGCAAACCCGACACCATAGATGGTTGCCACAAATGCCACTGCGATGCCAGCCCCCAGAGCAGATGGCTCTTCAAGATGAAACATGGCCTGGATAAGGCCCAAGACAGCGCCGATAATCCCGATTGTCGGACTATATCCCCCCATGGCTTCGAACACCCGGGCCGCATGTTCATTACGCTCCTGCTCGATATCGATATCGGCTTCGAGCAACATGCGAATATCCTCCGTGGAGACACCATCGACAATCATGTTCAACCCTTGGCGGGTAAAATGGTCCTCCTCCTGCTCAGCCTGATTTTCGAGGGCCAGCAGCCCCTGCTGGCGTGCAAAGGCAGCCCAGGATTGTAGCCGTTCAGCCTGGGCAGAGAGATCCTGCCGTGGCGGATTGAAAATCCATAGACACTGGCGCAATGCCAGCAAAACAAACTTGGCAGGGGTCTGCAATGTAACGGCACCAACTGTACCGCCAAGAACAATGAGAAAAGCAGGCCCGTCCAACAACGTCAACAGGGAGCCACCATGCCACAGCTGGGCAATAGCAATAGCCCCCAGTGCGAGGAGCAGACCGAGCAAGCCCATGATTAGCGCCCCAACTCAACCAGAATACGCTGGGCCACCTTGTCCAGAGGAAGTGATTCACTGGCAATACCTGCCTTTGCAACCGCTTGAGGCATGCCATATACCACGCAGGAAGCCTCATCCTGAGCCCAGATTGTAGAGCCCTGCTCTTTCAGCAGTCTGGCACCATCACGGCCATCAGCCCCCATACCGGTTAGCACAATCGCCAATACCTTGTCGGCATAGGTCTTGGCAGCAGAGGCAAAGGTAATGTCCACGCAAGGCTTGTAATTTACCTTGTCGTTGCCATCAACGATGCGAATACGGGCGCCTGCACCACGACCCTCCAACAGCATCTGCTTGCCACCGGGGGCCAGGTAGGCATGGCCCGGTTTGAGGACGTCTCCATCCTCGGCCTCCTTGACACCTATCTGGCATAACCCGTTTAGACGGGCAGCAAAAGCTGCGGTGAAGGTGGCAGGCATATGCTGGATAAGCAATATTGGGTGAGGAAAATCCCCTGGCAACTTGGTCAGCACATTTTGCAAGGCTACCGGGCCGCCGGTAGAAGTCCCGATCGCCACCAATTGATAACTCTTGCCACTTCGCTTGAATGAGGCACTTGGCACAGTGCGTTGCAGGTCAGGCTGACGCTCTGAGGATCTGGGCGCAGTGCTACCCAGCGGAGCACGAGCAACCGGTTCAGGTGCTTTGGGGCGAGCAGCGGATGTCATCAGGAAGCGCTTGCGGGAGATCTCCTTCACCCGTTGTTGCAACAGTCTGACCGCTTCGTCCTTGTCTCTGGCAATGTCTTCAAATTTTTTGGGCAAGAAGTCAAGAGCACCGGCGTCCAGTGCATCCAGCGTTGCCTTGGCGCCTTCATGAGTCAGGGAGGAGAACATCAGAATGGGAGTTGGACACTTGGCCATGATCTCCCGCACTGCACTGATGCCATCCATCACGGGCATCTCGATGTCCATGGTGATCACATCAGGGCGCAGCGACATGGCCTTGTCTACGGCTTCACGCCCATTCTGAGCAGTATCTATCACCGTCAGCATGGGATCCTGATTGATTATCTCGCTCACCCGGCGGCGAAAGAAGCTCGAATCGTCGACAACTAATACCTTGACTGCCATTGTTATTTTTCTAACTCCTTGGGCCTGAGCGATTAATGTCTACGCGCATATGCTTTGAGCAGACTCGGTACATCCAGAATAAGGGCAATACCGCCATCGCTGGTAATGGTTGCACCAGCCATCCCCGGGGTGCCTTGCAGCAGATTATCGAGCGGCTTGATCACCACCTCTTCTTGACCAATCAAGCTGTCGACCACAAACCCGATTTGCTGAGTGCCAATCTGCACGATCACCACATGCCCGGTATCCTGACGTGAGCGCTTGTTGGTACCACGGATCAACCACTTGTGTAGATAAAAGAGGGGAATCGCCTTATCACGCACAATGATGGTGAGCTGACCATCGACCATATTGGCCTTTTTCAGATCCAGATGGAAAATCTCGTTCACACAACCAAGGGGAAGAGCGAAGGTCTGCTCACCCACTTCAACCATCAGGGTCGGCAGAATGGCTAGCGTCAACGGAACCTTGATTTCGAGACGGGTGCCTTTCCCCCAGGTAGAATCGATGTGCACTGACCCATTGAGGCTGACAATACTGGTTTTAACCACGTCCATTCCGACACCACGGCCAGAGATATCGGAAATCTCGGACTTGGTCGAAAATCCGGGGGCAAAGATCAGGTTATAGGCATCGTTATCACTCATGCGCGCGGCAGTATCTGCATCCAGCACACCGCGGCTGATGGCAATAGACTTGAGTTTTTCCGGGTCCATCCCGGCGCCATCATCCTCAATGCAAAGCAGGATATGATCGCCTTGCTGGGAGGCGCTAAGGGTGATCGTCCCTTGCCGCGGCTTGCCCGCTTTCTCCCGCACATCCGGCATTTCGACCCCGTGATCGCAGGAGTTGCGAACAAGGTGAACAAGAGGATCGGCGAGCGCCTCCACCAGGTTTTTGTCGAGGTCGGTCTCTTCCCCAACCATCACCAGCTCAATCTCTTTTTTGAGGGTTCTGGCCAGATCACGCACCACGCGCGGGAAACGACCAAATACCTTCTTGATTGGCTGCATGCGGGTTTTCATCACCGCACCTTGCAGGTCAGCCGTTACCACATCCAGATTGGCAACCGCCTTTGACATCTCTTCATCATTACTGGCAATACCCAGACTCACCAGCCGGTTACGAACCAGTACCAACTCACCTACCATGTTCATAATGACATCAAGGGTCTTGGTATCCACCCGCACCGTCGTATCGCTTTGCACTGCACTGTTTTCGGCAGGAGCTGGCGTAGCCTTGGCGGCAGGCGCTGATGCCTTGGCTGCTTCGGCAGGTTTTGCGGGGTCAGCCTGTACAGGTTTGGCTACAGGTGTTGTCGGTTTGGGCGCAGTCACCGCGGCAGGTGCGGCAGGTGCGGCAGGTGCGGCAGGTGCGGCAGGTGCGGCAGGTGCGGCAGGTGCGGCAGGTGCGGCAGGTGCCATACTACTCTGAGGACCTTGGCCACGACCATGCAATTCATCAAGCAGGCGTTCAAACTCATCATCATCGATAAGCTCGTCCACCTCTTTTTGCACCGACTTCAGAGGATTCACCTCTGGCGCCCCCATGTGCTGTCCCTGACCATGGAGTTGATCCAGCAAGGCCTCAAACTCATCATCGGTTATATCGCCAGATTCGCCAGCAACAGTCGCTCCTGCCGCACTCTTGGTTGGTGTGCCCCCCACGCCATGCAGCTCATCCAGCAGACGCTCGAATTCATCAGCTGAAATCTCGTCTATGGATCCGCCCCCGTTAACAGGAGCAGGATCGCTGGCCTGGTTTATCGGTTCAACAACCTCGGGGTCGGAGACAACCTCAACAACAGGAGTGACAGCCTCCTGCTCCATGGCAATAGCGCCACTTGTCGCGGTTCGGAGTTGCTCTTCTCCTTCAGGCTTGCACAACTCGTGGAGGTCATGGAGCAGATCATCAGACGCAGGACTTGGCGCTTCACGGTTTTGTACTTGGGCGAACATGACGTTTATGGCGTCCAGCGCTTGCAGGATCACGTCCATCAGTTCGGCAGTCACGGTTCGCTTGCCATTACGCAAGATATCAAATACGTTTTCAGCGCCGTGGCATACGTCAACCAACTCCCCCAAAGACAGGAAACCGGCACCACCTTTTACGGTATGGAAACCGCGAAAGATGGCATTTAACAGATTCTTGTCATCAGGCCGCTTTTCCAAGTCGACCAGTTGCTCAGACAACTGTTCCAATATTTCGGATGCTTCGACCAGAAAGTCTTGCAGTATGTCTTCATCAACTTCGAAGGCCATGCGTCACTCCATTAGAATCCCAAGCTAGACAGCAGATCGTCCACATCATCCTGACCATTGACTACATCGGCACGCGCCTCTGGATTCATGATTGGGCCTTCGGCTTCAATCCCGTTCACAGGGAGAGTACGAGTTGAATGCTCAGCTGCAGCCTCACCAAACATAGTCAGCATTTCTATTAATTTTGTTTCAACTTCCTGAACCAGTTTTATGACCTTGCGGATCATCTGGCCTGTCAAATCCTGAAAGTCTTGTGCCATCAGAATTTCTGTCAGCAGTTGTCGTAACTTATCGGCATCTGACTCAGAAGCCTTAATGAAATCATCAAGTTGATGGCATAAGGACTTAAACTGCCCCACGCTCATATCTCTGGACATCAGTGCATTCCAGTTGGGCATCACCAGCTGGATATTATCATTCAGGCGATCCGCTATTGGCAGACTGGCCTCTACCGCATCCATGGTGCGATTAGCAGCCTTGTCGGTCATATCTATGACGTAATTGAGGCGCTCCCTCGCATCGGGAATGTCATGGGTGGCCAAATCGGGAATTCGGGGGTCGAGACGAAATTCTTGAAGTGAGTTATGCAGTTGTCGGGTCAGCTGACCAACTTTTTCAAACAGATCGGCTGCGTTGGGGGCACATACATTGGCAAGCAGTTCATCGGCCAGCTCGAATTCACCTTGCTCCAGATGAGCAACAAGCATCCTTGCCTGGTCGAGCGAAATCATTGCTTTCGTTTTGGCCATCATCCCTGCTGCTCCTTAGCCAAGGCGTTCAAAAATTTTGTCGAGTTTTTCTTTGAGCGTTGCTGCAGTGAAAGGCTTGACGATATAACCGTTAACGCCGGCTTGCGCGGCTTCGATGATCTGCTCGCGTTTGGCTTCTGCCGTCACCATCAGTACCGGCAGATGCTTGAGCTTTTCATCGACACGAATGGCTTTCAGCAGGTCGATACCTTGCATGCCTGGCATGTTCCAGTCGGTAACCACAAACTGGAAATCACCATTTTTCAGCATCGGCAATGCTGTGTTGCCGTCATCCGCTTCATGGGTATTGTTGAACCCAAGGTCGCGAAGCAAGTTCTTGATAATCCGGCGCATCGTTGAAAAATCGTCAACAATGAGGATTTTCATGTTCTTGTCCAAAATTCCCTCCTCAATAGCCACCTCAGTGGCTCACTTACATGATGCTAAAAACGGGTTGTGTCATGCGGATTATGCCTTAGAGTTTCATCTCAGTGTAGCCAGTACAAACACTTATAGATGCCAATCTCTCAAACGAGCGCGTAGTCTGTGCATTGCCTGACTATGTATCTGACTCACGCGCGACTCACTCACATTCAAAACCTCGCCAATTTCACGTAAATTCAGCTCTTCATCGTAGTAAAGAGAGAGAACCAGGGCTTCTCTCTCCGGTAAGCGACCAATTTGCTCCGACAGTTGAATTTGAAATCGTTCTGTGGCCAGTTCATCAAACCCCGAGCCTGACGGAGCTTCATCAGGGTTACCGATCACATCCTCACTGACCCCCAGATCCTCGATACCGATGATCTTGCCACAGGAGACATCCTGCAGCATGACATGATAATCAGCGAGAGAGACCCCCATTTGCGCTGCGACTTCCGCGTCGCGAGCATCCCGTCCATTGGCTTGCTCCACATTTTCGATCGCTTCGGCAATCGCTCTGCTGTTTCGATGCACGGAACGGGGCACCCAATCACCACGCCGGATCTCATCCAGCATGGCACCACGGATACGGATCCCGGCATAGGTCTCGAAACTGGCTCCCTTGCTACCATCAAAGTTCCGTGACGCTTCGAGCAGCCCAATCATACCTGCCTGTATCAGGTCATCCAGCAAGACACTGCTTGGCAGGCGAGCCAGCAAATGCTGGGCAATCCGCTTGACCAGTGGAGCATGGCGCTCTACCAGCAGATAGGAATCCTGATGACGCAAGTACGCTTGGGCTTTATTCACGGGAACCTTCCTGTGTGGTGGCCTGAGTCTGCAACAGATTCTCCAGGAAAAACTCCAGATGACCGCCAGGCTGGTTTGGTACCGGCCAGCTAGCTGCTTTGTTGGCCAATGCGCGGAAAGCCAAAGCCGCCGGCGACTTGGGAAACGCCTCGACAATCAGTTTCTGCTTGCGCACGGCTGCACGCAGATTGGTGTCATAAGGCACGCAGGCAACCAGTTCCAGTGACGTATCGAGGAAACGATCGGTTACCCGGGTCAGCTTGGCAAAAAGCTCCTGCCCTTCACGCAGGCTGCGCACCATATTTGCCACTACCTTGAAGCGAAATACACCGTGCTCTTTGGAGAGGATCTTGATGAGGGCATAGGCATCGGTAATGGAAGTCGGCTCGTCACACACCACCACCATGATGTCCTGCGCAGCACGGGTGAAACTCAAAACCATGTCCGAGATCCCCGCCGCCGTATCCACCATCAGAATATCGACCTGGGTCTTCATCTCGCTGAAGGCGCGGATCAGTCCGGCATGTTGTACCGGTGAAAGCTCGACCATGGACTGGGTCCCCGAGGTTGCAGGCACAATCATCATGCCATACGGTCCCTCAACGATAATGTCGTCGATAGTGCACTCACCTGCCAGCACGTGAGAGAGATTGCGATGAACCCGCAGCCCCAGCATGACGTCGACGTTGGCCAGACCAAGGTCAGCATCCAGCACCATTACCCGTTTGCCTTGGGCCGCCATGGCTCCGGCCACGTTCAGGGTCACGTTGGTCTTGCCCACGCCACCTTTACCACCGGAAACGGCGATCACTTTTACTCGATTGTTTTGACGCATTTTGCGCAGACCACTCGCCTGATCCATATACATGTTACTCATAAAACTCCGAATCTTCGGCCTCGCCAAAGCCTGTGCCCCAGAAATAGGGCTCTTCTGTTTCTCGCTCCAGCGAGCCCATGGCCGCGCCGACAAGCTGCGCCGCATTGGCAACCTGAATATCTTCCGGAACCCGCTGCCCATCCGTGATGTAACTGATAGGCAAGGCATTCTGGATACACACGTTAATTACTTCGCCCAGATTCAGACTCTCATCCAACTTTGTAAGTATGCAGCCGCTCAAGGGAATGCGCCGGAAATGGTCAACCGCTTCCTGCATTACCCGACGCTGGGAGGTTGCCGACATCACCAGATAGCTGCGGATCCTCACCTTGGCATTCTTGACCAGGGTATCGAGCTGCTCGGTCAGACGGATATCCCGCTGCCCCACGCCTGCCGTATCGATCAATACCAGCCGACGGTGGCGGAACTGATAGAGGGCATTGGCCAGCTCTTCGGCATCACGCACCTGACGTACCGGACAGCCCATGATCCGGCCATAAGTCTGTAATTGCTCATGAGCACCGATCCGGTAGTTGTCAGTGGTGATAAGGGCCACCTGCTCGGCACCATACTTCATGGCAAAACGGGCGGCTAATTTGGCGATGGTGGTGGTCTTGCCCACCCCGGTCGGCCCCAGCAGGGCAACGGCGCCCCCCTGACGTAAAATCTCGTCCTCGCTGATCTTGAGCTGAGCCGTCAACACTTCCGCCAACTGGGCCATCGCCTGATGGATGGGCATGTCTTCAGGGATCAGCCCCGCCAGTTGATCGGCAAACGCATCGTCAAAGCCCATCTTTTTGAGCTCCTTGATCAGCAGAGCCCGCATCGGCTCACGTCGCTCAACTTCCTGCCACATCAGACCGGAGATCTGGTGCTCCAGCAATTTGCGGATACTGGCCATCTCCTTGCGCATCCCCTCCATCTCCTGATCCCGCTGAGCAGGTTGAGAAGAACGCTGGGCGGAGGCAACCCGGGCTTTGGGCTTGACAGGTTCCGGGGCGGCGCCCCATTGCCCCTGCTCGGCCAATGTTCTGGGCGCTGCATTGGCAGCGGCCAGACCGGCCGATTGGGTATTGCCCATTGGCGCCCCATTGCCCGGCTTGAGCTTCTGCTGGCGCGCCAGCAAGGCTGCCAGGGTATCGGCATAATGTTCGTTCTGTTCCTGAACCTTTGTGGGCTCGGGGCGGGTCATCTGCCGAGCAGCAGACGAAATATTGACACTCTCATCGTTCAGCTGACGGCGAACCGGCGCATCTTTGGGCCCCGGAACCTGGGATTGATAATCGACTGCGGCGACTATCTCTACCCCTCCGGTGACCTTCTTGTTGGACATGATGACAGCGTCAGGCCCGAGCGTCTCCTTGACCTCGGCCAGAGCCGTTCGCATGTCCTTGGCAAAAAACCGCTTAATCTTCACCCATCGTCTCCGCTAACTAGTTCTGCCCTACCGCACTGACGATGCGGATCTGCTTGTCGTCGGGCACTTCCTGATAAGACAGAACACGCAACCCAGGAATGGCATTCTTGACAAATTTTGCCAGGGTATTGCGCAAGATCCCCGATGTCAGAAGCACGGCCGGTTGGCCTTCCAATTCTTGTCGTTGAGTGGCTTCCACCAGCGAGCGCTGCATTCGCTCCGCCAGACCCGGCTCAATACCGGCACCATCACCTCCACCCGCCTGCAGGGATTGATGCAATATACGTTCCAATTCAGGTGCCAATGTTATCACCGGTAGCTCTGGGTCTGGGCCGGCAATCTCCTGCACAATCAGACGACGCAGGGCAATCCGGCAAGCCGCGGTGAGCACTTCCGGATCCGGACTGCGCGGCGCGTATTCAACCAGGGTCTGCAGGATAGTGCGCATATCGCGGATTGGCACCCCTTCATCGAGCAAATTCTGCAATACCTTCACAAGGTTACCCATGCTGATCACTTCCGGCACCAGCCCTTCGACCAACTTGCTCTGGTGTTTGCCAATCATGTCGAGCAGTTGTTGTACCTCGTCATGGCCGAGCAACAGTGAGGCATGGTTGGTCAAGATCTGACTCAAATGGGTGGCAACTACGGTCGCAGTATCCACCACTGTATACCCCAGGGTCTGCGCCTGTGACACCTGCTCCTTGGCTACCCACACTGCTTCAAGTCCAAACGCGGGATCCCGGGTAGCAATCCCCTGAATTTGGCCGAATACCTGCCCCGGGTTGATGGCCATCTCTTTATCATGGTAGACGCTGGCCTCGCCGGTACTGACTCCCATCAAGGTGATGCGATATTGATTTGGTGCCAGATCCAGGTTGTCGCGGATGTGGACGGCAGGCACCAGAAAGCCCAGTTCTTGCGAGAGTTTCTTGCGCACCCCTTTGATCCGGTTGAGCAGTTCGCCCCCCTGATTGCGATCCACCAGCGGGATTAGCTGGTAACCCACTTCCAGCCCGATGATGTCTACCGGCATCACATCGTCCCAGCTCAACTCTTTCTGTTCATGCGATGGCTGGTCAGTACTGGTCGGCATCAACTCGCCGCTGGCTGCTTTGGCTACCGCCAGCTTCTCGCGGCGCAGCAGCCACCAGGCTCCAGCGGCAGCGATCGCCCCCAGACTCAGGAAGGCGAAGTGCGGCATCCCCGGCACCAGTCCCATCATCAGCAGGATACCGGCAGAGATGATCAAGGCCTTGGGATTGTCGAACAGTTGGCCCAATACCGCCGTGCCCATATCCTGATCGGTATTCTGACGGGTCACTATGATGGCGGCGGCGATAGAGAGCAACAGGGAGGGGATCTGCGCCACCAGACCGTCACCTATCGCCAGCAGGGTATAGATCTCGGCAGACTCCCTGAAGGTAAGATGATGCTGCATCATCCCGATGATAAAGCCGCCGATGATGTTGATGAAGAGGATCATGATGCCCGCAATGGCATCCCCTTTGACGAACTTGGAAGCACCATCCATAGAGCCATAGAAGTCCGCTTCCTGGGTCACATCCTGGCGACGCTTCTTCGCCTCTTCCTGGTTGATGAGGCCGGCATTCAAATCGGCATCGATGGCCATCTGTTTGCCCGGCATCGCATCCAGAGTAAAACGGGCGCTCACTTCCGCGATCCGCCCGGCCCCCTTGGTGATAACCACAAAGTTGATGATCATCAGGATAGTAAAGACGATGATGCCGACTGCATAGTTACCGCCGATCACCACATTACCGAATGCCTCGATCACATGGCCTGCCGCTGCACTGCCATTGTGACCTTCCAGCAACACCACTCGGGTCGAGGCCACGTTCAATGCCAACCGCAGCAAGGTGGCCAGCAGCAATACGGTCGGGAAAGCAGCAAATTCGAGGGGGCGCCGGGTATAGACGGATACCAGCAGCACCACGATAGAGAGCGCAATGTTGAAGGAGAAGAGCACATCCAGCATCAGTGGCGGGATGGGCAACACCACCATGCCGAGCGCGGCCAATACCAGCAGAGGGGTACCAAGGCCTTTGCTCAATACTCCCCGAGACTGTTTTAACTGGCCCAATACTGCCTTGAATTCCATCGCTCTTCTCAATGTCAACCTGCTGGTGCCAGATTAAAGCAAACATTAAGCCAACAATGCAACACATTGAAATGCAATGAATTTATTTTGACAACGTCAGAACTTTGTCATTTGCGATATTCGGTCGGAATGGGCAGATCTTTAGCCAGCGGCTGAGGACGGCGCCCCTGGCCACGGCGGAATTTCTTGAGCTGGAAGACATAGGCCAGAACCTGGGCAACCGCCGCAAACAACCCTTCCGGGATCTCGTGGCCCAACTCGGTAGAGTGGTAGATAGCCCGGGTCAAGGCCGGTGACGGCATGATGGGTATCTCGTATTCTCTAGCTATCTCCCTGATCTTCATTGCAATTTCATCAGTTCCCTTGGCCAAGACCTTGGGCGCAGCACCGGGTTTGCCCGCATCATACTTGAGCGCTACCGAGTAGTGAGTCGGGTTGGTGATCACCACATCAGCCTTGGGTACATCCCCCATCATCCGGCGCATCGCCATCTGCATCTGCAACTGGCGGATCTTGCCCTTTACCTCGGGTTTACCCTCGCTATCCTTGAACTCGTCCTTCACCTCCTGCTTGGTCATCTTGAGCTGACGCATATGGTTCCATTTTTGGAACGGCACATCGATGGCCACAATAGGCAACAGGGCACAGCAAAGAATGATCAGCATCCACAAAAAAAGGTCGAGGGCATCTATAATCCCACCGGGGAATCCCTCCATGGAGAGGTTGAGCAGATGATCAAACTGGCTGGAGAGCATCCACCAGGCAAACAGGGTGATGAACACCACCTTGGCGATGGACTTGACCAGCTCAATCAGTGACTGCACCCCAAACATCCGCTTGAACCCGCTGATGGGGCTCATCTTGCTGAATTTCGGCATCATTGCTTCAGTGGAGAAGTTCATCCCCCCCATCAGGATATTGCCGATAAAAGCTGCAATAGCGACCAGAGCGAATAGCAATCCGAGCGGAAACACCAGTTCCCCCAGCAGCGCCGGCACCATGGCAACCATGGCATTGGGATCGAAAGCCTGCTCTCTGTTCAGCGTGAAGCCCATGGTCACCACCTTGAGCATGGCGTTCGCCAGGTAACCCTTGATAAACAGCAGGCCAAATACGGCTGACAACAGCACACTGGCTGTTCCCAGCTCCTTTGAACGTGCAATCTGCCCTTTTTCACGGGCCTGTTGCAGTCGTTTGCCCGTGGGTTGTTCGGTACGTTCCTGGTCGGTATCAGCCATTGACACCTCCGAAACATTGGGTGTCAATCAGCTCGCAACTGACCTCCTGCACCCGCTCCCACAAGGTGTCGAAATGGCCGAGGAACCCGCCGATCGTAAGCCAGAGGATAAGCAAACCCGACATCATGCTGACGGCAAAACCGATACTGAAAATATTGAGCTGGGGGGCTGCCCGGGTCATCACGCCAAAAGCGAAGTTGATGAGCAACAGCGCCACGATGGCAGAGAGGGCCATCACCAGCGAGGCCTGATACATGACCCCCAGGAACGCGCTCAGGGTTTGCATAGAAGAGAGTGACAGACCGCTATCGGAGATGGGTAGCGTCTCAAAACTGAGGATAACCAGGCGTAGCATCACCAGATGACCATCAAGCGCCAGAAATACCAGAGTCGCCAGCATCAGATAAAACTGACCGACCACAGGGGCCGACTGGCCATTCATCGGATCCACCAGGGTGGCAAAACCCAGACTGGTTTGCATGGCTATCACCTGCCCCGCCATCACGAAGCTTTCCATCAGAAACTGGGTCATCAACCCCAGCGCAATACCGATCAGCAGCTGCTGGCCCAAGACCAGAAAACTGCCGGCAGAGAAGAGCTCCACTGGGGGCATGGGAGGGAGCAGAGGAGCAACCAGAAACGTCACGGCTACCGCCAGCCCCAAC
The DNA here is from genome assembly GCF_049175755.1 of Aeromonas sp. 600282. Taxonomy (NCBI): domain Bacteria; kingdom Pseudomonadati; phylum Pseudomonadota; class Gammaproteobacteria; order Aeromonadales; family Aeromonadaceae; genus Aeromonas; species Aeromonas sp. 600282. Next base: position 159,923 of record NZ_JAAKVR010000003.1, read on the forward strand.
CTGATCCGAGCGGCGACCAGCCGGCTGCCAAATACCGCCATCACCATGAAAAGGCTGCTTATTCTAGCCAGTGGCCAGAGAATGGACGACAACCACTCCATGATCAGAGCGGTGGTATAGGTCACCCCACCACCTCGGGAATTTGATTGACCATCAGGATGAAGAAGTCCATCAGACTCTGCATTCCCCAGTGAGCACCAATCCCTAGGGCCAAAAGGGTCACGATGAGACGGGGCAGAAAGCTCAAGGTCTGTTCGTTGATGGAGGTGGCGGCCTGAAAGATGGCTACCACCAACCCGATAGCAAGGCTGGGCAGGATCACGGCGCTGACCATGATATTGACCAGCCAGAGCGCCTCACGAAATACATCGACAAAGGTTTCTGGACTCATGTTCGGGCTCCTTGCATGGGACCGGTTAACCGGCACCCAGTCCGAAACTGTTGGCCAGCGAACCCAGGATCAGGTTCCAGCCATCCACCATCACAAACAGCATCAGTTTGAAAGGCAACGAGACGATCATCGGCGAGAGCATCATCATCCCCATCGCCATCAAGATACTGGCGACCACCAGATCGATGACCAGAAACGGCAAGAACAGCATAAAGCCAATCTGGAAGGCTGTTTTCAGTTCGCTGGTGACAAAGGCCGGGATCAGCACCCGCAGCGGCACATCGGCAGGCTTCTCCACCTGCACGTTGGCGATCTCCATAAAAGTATTGAGATCCTTGATCCGGGTCTGGGCCAGCATGAACTGGTGGATGGGCAATTCAGCCCGTTCCAGCGCCTCCTTGGCCTCAATGGTTTCGGCCAGATAGGGCTGCAGTGCCTCGTCATTTATGCGATCCAGCACAGGCGACATGATGAAGAACGACATGAACAGGGCGATGCCGATCAACACCTGATTGGAGGGGCTCTGTTGCAGACCGATCGCCTGACGCAAGATACCCAACACTATGATGATACGGGTAAACGAGGTCATCATGATGACCATTGCCGGCAGGAATGAAAGTGCCGTCATCAACGCCAGCACCTGCAGGGTCAGGCTGTACTCCTGAGAGCCATCCCCCATGGTCTTGACGGTCACTGCCGACATGCCGTCCTGCGCCAACGCAGGCCAGGCGCAAAACAGCGAAATCAACAGGCTGGCCAGCAATCCGCTTTGCCACAACAAGCCGTTAGTTTTTTTCATGTTTGCCCATCAACTTACCCAGCTGCTGGGAAAATGCCTGCGGCTGCTGTTCGTCCAGCGGCTCCTCCAGCCGATAGAGAAAGTTGACCTGCTGCGGCGTTACGCCGACCAGCAGCTGCTGCTCACCCACCTTGACCACCAGCAACTTCTCCTTGTAGCCCACAGGCAGCGTAGCAATCACTCTCATCTGCCCGCCCCCCATGGCGGTGGCAATTTTGCTCTTCTTGAGCAAGAAACCCAGCACCAGAATAAGCCCGATCACCATCAGGCTGGAGAGCAGCCAGGAACTCAGGCTGGGAGGGTTGGCGGCCCCCCCCACCTCGGCAAACACCGGCAATGGCAGCCACAACAGCAGCAGACGCATCATTTGAGTTTCTTAATCCGTTCAATCTGGCTGATGACGTCGGTCAGGCGAATACCGAACTTGTCGTTCACCACCACCACCTCGCCGTGAGCGATCAGGGTACCGTTAACCAGCACGTCGAGGGGCTCGCCCGCCACCCTATCCAGCTCCACGACCGAGCCCTGGTTGAGCTGCAGCAGGTTACGAATGCTAATCTGGCTGCGACCGACCTCCATCGAGATGGTGACCGGAATATCCAGAATGGTGTCAAGCTTGCGCCGCTCCTCGGCACTGATAGGGGCATCGTCCTTGAGCTCTTCCAGCGGGGCCGGTTTGGCTTCCGCCGTCACCTGCTCCTCCAGTGCTGCCGCCCAGGCATCAGCCATCAGATCCTCTTCCTCTGTTCCGCTCATCTTGTTTCCTTATGCCACTTCGTGACGATCAATAACTGCAAACCGTCGATTAACGCTGTTGTTCTTCGATGCTGCGCTCAAGCTCTTCAAGCTCGGCCTCACCATCGATACGTACACCACCCCGGGTCACCAGATGCATCTCGGTCTTGACCCCTTCCGGGCGCTTGAGCTTGTCGGTGATCTTGAGTGCCACATTCTCCTTGGTCCGCCCCATCTTGGCATGGAAGGTGGGCAAATCTTCCACGTAGACCAGCAAATGTTCGGGCATGTCGACCGGAATAATATCTCCCGGCTGCAGCTCCATCAGTTCACGCAGAGTGAGTTCGGTCTCCAGCAGTTTGGCCCTCAACTCGACCTTTACATCCATGATCTCGTCACGAAGTGCCTTGCTCCAGCGCACGTCTGTGTCACCCTTGTCACTCTGTACACCGGCATCGAGCAGTTCACGGATCGGCTCCAGCATGGAGTAGGGCATGGCCACGTGGAAATCGCCGCCGCCACCATCGAGTTCGATGTGAAACGAGCTCACCACAATCACTTCGGTCGGGCTGACGATGTTGGCCATCGCCGGGTTCACTTCAGAGTCGAGATACTCGAACCCTACGTCCATCACCGGCGCCCAGGCATCCTTGTAATCCTCAAACACCAGTTTGAGCAGCATCTGGATGATCCGTCGCTCGGTCGGCGTGAACTCGCGCCCCTCAATCTTGGCGTGGTAGCGCCCGTCACCACCGAAGAAGTTCTCCACCAGGATGAAAACCAGTCGTGCCTCCATGGTGATGAGTGCGGTTCCTTTCAATGGCCGGAAACGCACCATATTGAGGCTGGTCGGCACGAACAGGGTGTGAACATACTCACCAAACTTCAGCATCTGCACCCCGTTGATGGAGACCTCGGCGGTACGACGCATCATGTTGAACAGGCTGATCCGCATGTGGCGAGCAAAACGTTCGTTCACCAGCTCCAGGGTCGGCATCCGGCCACGGACGATGCGGTCCTGGGAGGAGAAGTCAAACTGGGCAACGCCGGGGTCTCCGGCGCCGCCTATCTCTTCCTCTTCGACATCATCGACACCGTGCAAGAGGGCATCAATTTCGTCCTGACTTAACAGATCGCTCACGCTTCACCTACTGCATTACAAAGCCGGTAAACAGCACTTGTTCGATAACGGGGGAAGAGACCAGGTCCTTAAGCACCCGACGGCACTCTTCCAGTGAATCCTTGCGCAGCTTCTCCTTGCCTTCAAAGGTCATCAGCTGTTCGGCACTGGCTGCACTGAACACCCGCAGCAAGGTGCCTTCAATCAGGGGGATATTCTGTTTGGCCAGCGTCTCGTCGGCGGTGCCGCGCACCATCAGCTGGATCTTGATCTGCACCAGTCGATCCCGCTGGGCTCCCGCGACGTTGAAGACAAAGGGGCGCGGCATCCCGACATAAAGGGATGGCTGGGGTGCTTCCACCTTGGGTTTGGCCTCGGCGCCCTCCGCCGCTTCGGCAGGGGGGGTATCCGAGCCGGACAGCATAAGCCAGGCGCCAGCTCCACCACCGCCCAGCAAAATGACCGCCAGGGCAATGATAATAATCAGCTTCTTTTTCTTGCCCGCAGCCGGGTCTTTTAGCGTCAATTCGTTATCGTCAGCCATCCCTTGTCCACCCTAGTCTCAAACTTGTTCGATATCATAAACTTACTCGGGATTGCATCAAGCATAGAAATCTATTCCTGAACCGTTTGTCGATTCCACCGACAAATTGGGGTTGGTCGTAGTGACCTCCCCGTCAAGATGGCTATGACCGGAGTGTCCCTCTCCTGATTGTCCCTGCCCGGCAAACGCCGACTGACCCTGCTGTTGTTGCTGCGGTGACTGTTGTGACTGCTGCTGCACCTGGGTCTGGCCAAGCTGGATCCCCTGCCCCGCCAGCATTTCACGCAGACGGGGCATCGCCTGCTCCAGCATCTCACGGGTCTGTCCGTGCTGAACTACAAAATGGACGCTCGCCTGGCTGGATACGTCGATCTGGATCTTGATCTTCATCTTGCCAAGGCCGATGGGGTCTAGCTGAAGCTCGGCCTGCTGCAGCTTGTCGGCCAGCATCAGGTTGACCTTCTGGTGCAATTCGGCGGGTGCTTCCTGACTAGACAGTTTCAAATGGGGTAAATTCTGCGGTTCACGGCGCAACGTGCCCTCAGCGGCGGGCGCCCGGCTGTCGGCCACCTGGGGCTGAGGCTGGCTGTTCTGGCCATGCTGTACAGTCTGGCTCTGGCTGCTCTCGCTGCTCGATGTCGTAGCGACAAGACTCTTCTCAGACTCACCGACCTTCGGTTTTACCTCAAGCGAAACCGCTTTGCGCACCTCGTCGGTGCCCGTCACTTCCATCTGCCTGATCCCGGCTGAAATGCTCGACAGCGGCGCTTGCGGCCCCTGAGATTCGGACTGCGCCAACACCTGCTGCGGCGCCACCATCACGGGTGCGGCAGCGCTATCGGTCTGAGTCGTCACATTTGCCGTCACGCTGCTCTGGGCTGTGGCACTTTGCACTGTCGTCACTTGCGCCGCACCTGGATTGGAGGATGTGGTTGTCGCTGCCTGCTGTCCCCCCTCGGCGCTACTCTTATCAGCTCCCTTGCCAGACCCATTAGCGGTGCTCTCTACGGCAGTAGAAGTGGTTGAGCTACCCGCATCTGGTTGTTTGCCCCCCTCACCGAATGCCTTGAGCACCGCCCCCTGAGTCGTGGCTTGAGCAGCTTGTCCCTTGCCGGTCACGACGCTGCTGGCAGCGGGGTCGGATTTGCTGTCATCTCCCTCTTTCACTGCGGGTGACTCACCACTATTTGCCGCATTGGCGGACGCCTCAACCGGCAACACCCTGGCCAGTTGGGCCATCCGCTCAGCCCCCGTAAGGGGCTTGGTGAGCTTGCCATCTGCCCCGAGAGTTTCACCCTTGGCAGAGACTTTCTCCCCGGGCTGACCATCTTGGGTGGCGGCGGCATCCTTCCCCTCAGAAGTGTTGGGAGCGGAGGACAGTACGGCGGTCGAGGCGTCGCCCTGCTCAATCACTCCTCCTGCAGAGAGTGAAACCGGAGTTTCAAGGGAAGATTTACCAGTCGTAGCCAGAAGCGACTGCGCCCCGGACTGATCGGCAAGTTGGCGTACAGTCCTGACAGTTGCAGGGGACTGCTCGCTTTCATCAAGCGCAATCCCCTCCAGCGCACCCTCTTGCGGCAACGGATTGCCGTCTGCCGCAGTGGCGCTCTGTTGGGCCGCCACCGCCAGTTGGGGTGTCACTAGCGAGGTATCGAGCTTGAGGGAGTCTTGCAGACGGAGCAGAAAGTCGGTGGCAGGGAGCTCCTCCGCCTTGTTGTCGGCGCCAGGCTCCTGCTCCTTGCTGGCCTCCTCTTTGGGAGAGGCGCCCTCGGTCGCCAAAGATTTGGCTGATCGGACATTTTTATCGCCCTGAGTAGCCTCGGCGGCGCCCTGTTCGCTGTTCCGGGCCTTGGCAATCAGAGTGGCGAAATCACCCTTGCTGTCGCGCCCCCCCAGATCGATGCCATTGCTCTCGACTGAGCTGCTCAGAGGCGCTTTGTCCAATCCGTTGGCCGCAGCCGAAGGCGTTTGTGTCAACACTGTCTGCATCATGATGGCATCCCTGAATTCTGGCGGCCCCCTACGAGATGGCCGCCGACAATGTCCAGATCAAAGCAAGTTACAGGCCAGATTGATGAAAACGCCGCAACATGGCGTACTCATCCAGCATCTTCTGCTCCTGACGCAGAGCTTTCTGCTGCTCGCGGCTCGCCTGCTTCTCCAGCAACAGCTCTACCGCCTTGCGTCGCTGCTGGGCAGCCAGCCACTCTCCACGACGTTGCTCCAGCGCCTGACGCACCTGCAGCACCCCTTCGTATTGCTGGGTCGCCGCCTGCTCAAGCTTGTTGATAAAGGCGTGATACTGGCTGTTTTGCTGGGGCGAAATCCCTTGTAAACCGCGATCGGTCCACTGCTGGTGGTAGATCTGGCGGTACTGGTTGAGGGCATTTTGCTGATCCATAAACAGCTTGAGATCCTGCTGCGCCTTCACCAGCGCCAGCGCACACTGCTGCTCTGCCTCAGCCAGCCGCTCTGCCAACAATAGCAACCCTTTACTCATAGCCGCACCCTCTCTTCCCAACCGTCATCAACGCATCAAGGGCATCGCCACCATCTGCAAGGCTTGCAGGCCATCATCGTAGTGAATGACCTCGCGCATCCCCTGCTGCAAGAACTGATCCAGGTAGGGTTTTTGAATGATGGCGCGGTCGATGCGGGGGTCGGAACCCTGACTGTAGGCACCGATGGTGATGAGATCCCGGTTCTGCTGATAGAGGGAGTAAAACTGCTTGAGGGTGCGCGCCAACTCCATGTGCTCAGGTGAAGTGACCATGGGCATAACCCGGCTGATGGATTTCTCGATGTCAATGGCCGGATAGTGGCCTGCATCGGCCAGATCGCGCGACAGAACTATGTGGCCATCGAGGATCGCCCGCGCCGCATCGGCAATGGGATCTTGCAGGTCATCCCCCTCGGTCAGTACGGTGAAGAAGGCGGTGATGGAGCCCTGGCCGTCGCTGCCGTTACCAGCCCGCTCTACCAGCGCCGGTAATTTGGCAAATACCGACGGTGGATAGCCCTTGGTCGCTGGCGGCTCGCCCACCGCCAGTGCGATTTCCCGCTGAGCCTGGGCGTAACGGGTCAGCGAATCCATCAAGAGCAGCACATTGAGCCCCTGATCGCGAAAATACTCGGCAATGGCCAGCGCCGTTTCACACCCCTTGAGCCGCATCAGCGGCGAAGCATCGGCGGGAGCGGCCACCACCACGGAGCGGGCACGCCCCTCCTCCCCCAGAATGTCCTCGATAAACTCTTTCACCTCCCGGCCCCGTTCACCGATGAGGCCGACCACCACCACATCCGCCACCGAGCCGCGAGTCATCATGCCAAGCAGCACCGATTTACCGACACCGGAACCGGCAAACAGCCCCATCCGCTGGCCCTGACCCACCGTCAGCACGGCGTTGATGGCGCGCACCCCGACATCCATCGGTTGATGGATCGGGCGGCGAGAGAGCGGGTTGATGCGATGCTGGGCAAACTGCACGGTCTGGGAGGAGAAAATGGGGCCGAGCCCATCGAGTGGCTGGCCGATGCCGTCGATGACCCGACCAAGCAGGTTCATGCCAACAGGAATACCGTGCTCTTCGGTGATGGGCACCACCCGAGCACCGGGAATGACCCCCTTGAGCTGCTCGCTCGGCATAAGATAGAGGCGATCGCCAGAGAAGCCGACCACCTCAGCCTCCAGCGTCCCATCAAGGGTATCGATACGGCAGAGGGCACCGATGGCGGCACGGCAGCCGATGGCTTCGAGGGTCAGCCCCACCACCCGGGTCAATTTACCGGCGACCGGCGGTTTGGGGGCGCTGTCGCGTACCTTGTACCCTTGCAACCGGTTCAGTAGCGAGCCGCTCATCTGGCCTCCTGAGAGCTAAAAAGTGCAGCCGGACAGCAACGTCCGGCATCGGTTATGGGCGTGGATCCTGCGAAGCCGGTTTCTGCGACGCATTGTCCCGCAAGAAGTTGCGCAGCAACTGATCGATGCGCCCGGAGAGGGTCAAATCGATGCTGGAGAGCTCGGTAGCCAATTGCAGATCGCCGGGGGAGAGGGTGGGATCGCTCTGCAATCGCCAGTGGCGCTTGGCGCACTCGTCGGCGCCAAATGCCTGTTCGATTCGCGCGATATCGTCGGGATGCAGCATCAGAGTCACCCCCTGTTCGGCGGCAGGCAGCAAGGCCAGCCCCTCTTTAAGCGCCTCCAGCAGAATGCGGGGGGAGGTCTCCGCTTCGTGACGAATAAGCGCACGAGCCAGTTGCATCACCAGCGAGACCAACTGCTGCTCCACCGCCTGATCCAGCTCGTTAAGCGGATTGGCAAGGCGGGCGGCGAGCCCCTGCCAGTGGGCGATCTCCTGCTCCACCAGCTCGCGCCCCATAGCCAGCCCCTCCTCGCGCCCCTGTTCGAGACCGGCAGAGTGGCCCTGTTGCAATCCTTCCAGCTTGCCCTCTTCCATCCCCTTGGCATAACCGGACTCGCGCCCCTCGGCCATCCCCTCTTCCCAGGCAGCCTGACGGATCGCTTCAAGCTCTTCGGCGGTGATGCTGGGGGCCGGCTCCTGTTCGGGCTCCGGCTCCACCACCTCCTCTTCCTGCTGATACCAGTCAGGGGCCAGGCCAAGGGCATTGGTAGGCGCTCCCGCCTCTACCTCGACCTCCATCTCGGGCCAGCCCCAGGTCTCAACCCGGGCATCATCGCCCTCGGGGAGCACATACCCACGCAGTTTGTTGTTCATGCTTTGCGCGGCTCCTCACCACTGCCTGATGCGGGTTTGGCATCGCAATTCGGTTTATGGGCCATGGCTTAGAGGAACTCCTCGCCACCGCCGGAACCCAGCATGATCTCGCCGGCATCCGCCAGACGGCGGGCGATGGAGAGGATCTCCTTCTGGGCAGCCTCCACCTCGGAGACCCGGATCGGCCCCATGGCCTCCAGATCGTCTGCCAGCATTTCTGCCGCCCGTTTCGACATGTTCTTGAAGATCTTCTCGCGCATCTGATCGTCGGACCCCTTGAGGGCGCGCTGCAACAGATCCCCAGGCACTTCCCGCAGCAGAGTCTGGATACCGCGATCGTCCACATCGATGAGGTTTTCGAACACGAACATCAAATCCTGGATCTGCTGGCTCATCTCTTCGTCCGACTCGCGGATGGAGTCCATCAACTGGCCTTCGATATTGGTATCCAGATAGTTCATGATGTTGGCGGCTGCCTTCAGGCCGCCCATCTTGGCTGCCTGGGCACCGGCCGCACCGGCGAACTGTTTCTCCATGATGTCGTTCAACTCTTGCAGTGCCGCCGGTTGTACCTCTTCGAGGTTGGCGATACGCATCACCAGATCGAGGCGCACCTGCTCCGGGAACTGGCTCAGGATCTCGGCGGACTGCTCCGGCTCCAGATAGGAGAGCACTATGGTCTGGATCTGCGGGTGTTCGTTCTGGATGATGCTGGCCACCTGACGGGCATCCATCCACTTGAGCGAATCGAGGCCACGGGCGCCGGAACCGAGAATGATCTGGTCCACCAGATTGCTCGCCTTGTCCTCGCCAAGGGCCGCCACCAACGCCTTGCGCACAAAGTCTTCACTACCGATACCTATGTTGGTGTACTTCTGGATATCGTCGATGAATTGACGGTGCACCGCCGCCACCCGATCGTGACTGAAATCGGACATGGAGGCCATCGACATACCGAGCCGCTGCACCTGCTTGGGTTCGAGATGGCGGAAGATCTGGGCGGCATCCTCTTCGTTGAGGCTCAACATCAATACAGCCGCCATCTCCATACCGGACATCTGATCCAGCAACTGGCGCTGGCTGTCGGTAATGTCGTTGCCGGTCACCTGGCTTTTAGTTTCTTCAGGCATCTTTGGTTACCCACTCTTTAATGACCTGAGCGGCCAGATCCGGTTCGTTCGCCACCAGCGCACGCACCGCCTTGAGCAAATCTTCGTCACGGTGCAGATCCGGCAGTTTCAGCTGACCATCGCGCACCCCGAATACCTGCTCTCCCTCAACCTGGGCTGCCAGCAAGCTGAGCTCGTCGTCACCACCCAATACGGTGTGGTTGTCAAAGTCAACTTCCCCTTCCGGCTTGGCATCCGGATAGAGCAACCGCTTGAGCATGGGGCGAACCACGGTGACGATCAAGACAATAATCACCAGTACCGAGGCGGCAATCCGTACCGCACGCCAGAACCAGGGCTGATCGTAGAGCGGCACCTCGGCCACGGTATCAAGCTCGGGACGATTGAACGGAATGGCGACCACCTCGAGGGTATCACCACGGGTCACATCAAAGCCAAGGCCACCGCTCAGCAAACGGCGCAGGGTATCGAGTTCCGCCTGGGTGCGCGCTTCGCGGGTCACAGCCCCGTCGGCACCGGGCACCGCCTTGTAATCCACCGCGACCGAGACGGTCATGCGGCGAATGCCCCCCATCTGGCGCCGGGTATGGCTGACGGTGGTATCCAGTTCGAAGTTGCGGGTCGCCTCTTTGCGAGAACGCCCCGAGGCAGCAACGCTGGCCCCATCACCGCCAGTGGCCTGTTCAGGAATATTGGACGCGGCAGGGGGCTGGTTGCTGAGAGCCCCCGGCACTCCGCCATTGCTGCCGCCGGAGCTGTTCTCTTCCAACGTCATCTCGGAGCGCACTGCAGGCAGATCCGGGTTGTAGGTTTTGCGGGTCTGCTCCTGCTGGGAGAAGTCGAGGGAGAGATCCACTTCCGCCGTATAATTGTCGGCGCCAAGCACCGGGATCAGAATGGCGTCAATTTTTTGCTTGTACTCCAGCTCCTGCTTCTGTTGCATCGCAAATTCCTTGCGCGTCTGGGCAGAGACGGGATCCTGGGAGCCGGAATTAAGCAGGCGGCCATTCTGGTCGGTGACGGTGACACGAGTCGGCTCCAGGCCATGTACCGCAGAGGCCACCATATCGACGATGGAGTCCACCTCCCCCTGCCCCAGTGCCGCCCCTTTCAGGTTGAGTACCACGGTAGCACTGGGCTTGCGCTCGTTGCGGGCAAAGACGTTATCTTTGGGGATGGCCAGCAGCACCTGGGCCTTGGCCACATTCTGGAACTGTTCAATGGCGCTCGCCAACTGGCGCTCGCGACTCAACTTGAGCCGCTCGGCCTCCATCCGCTGGCTGACACCGAAACTGGAGTCCTTGAGCAGAATATCCTCTCCACCATTGGCTACATCGGCCGCATTGGTGAGGCCGGCCCGGGTCAGTGCCAACCGGATACTGGCAAAGTTCTCGGCACTGACCAGCACGCTCTTGCCATCGACCTCATAGGGGATCTTCTGCTGATCGAGGAAGTCGAGAGTCTTCACCAGCTCCTGAGTGGTATAGGTGCCAAGAGGGCGCATATCCGGCTCCTTGCCCCACAGCAGGATGAAGACGGCGATGGCGAGGCAGATGGCAAGCCCCAGGATCAGAGTGATCTGGCGCAGTACATCGGTATTGGACAAGAATCCCAGTGCCGAGCTCTTCTGCTCGTTGGCATCGAGGGCGGCGGTGCCCTCATCGTTTATCAGCAGATCGCCATTTTGGTCAGTAGCCACGATTTATGTCCTTATTGCTGACATGTCATGATGCACGGTCATCGCTCAGACCGGCATATTCATGATGGTTTTGTAGGCATCAACCATCTTGTTGCGCACTTGCACCGTCGCCTCAAAGGCGATGGAGGATTTTTGGCCCGCGATCATCACCTCGGCCAGATCCACCGACTTGTCGCCCATATCGAAACGGGTGCGCAGATCATTGGCTGCGCCCTGCAACTCGTTGACGTTACCGAGTGCTTGCTGCAACAGCAGGCCAAAATCGGAGGTCACCTGACGGCCAGGCTGTGACAGCGGGGTTGCACCGGCCTCTACCTTGAGAGCCTGCATCTCTTGCATCAGGCTGCTTGCACTAATTTCCATTTTCTGTCCCCAGACAAATCATTGACGCTGACGGACCAAAGCAATAAAAGTGCCAATTAGGTAAAAACGATCTCAAGCCGCAGAAATGGAGGGGAGAAAGAGATGATGAGGGGGATCGGGGAATAGGCCGCTTCACGCACGGCACGGCTCCGTAACCGGCCACACCGTAGAACCGTGATGTTTGTCGAGCCACTTGACCAGTGGTTTGTTGTAAAGATTAACCACTCGACGGGCTATCAGTCCGGGGGGATGGTGCGTGCAGAGCCGGCTATCGGGCTCTACACGCTTGCGGGTGCGGACTGATACGCTCCGCGGCCCCAGTCAAAGCTGGCATCGGACACTGCCGTTATGGCTCAGAAGTGTCCCCCCTGGCGGCCAGCGCCTCATCTACCTGCTGATCCCGCTGCCCGGTCATGCTGGCGTGACGGGCGATCAGGTGGTAGGTGGCGGGCACCACCAGCAGGGTAACCAGGGTCGCCAGGGAGAGACCGAAGAAGACCACGGTCCCCACCGCCATCCGGCTCTCGTAGCCAGCCCCCATGGAGAGCATCAGCGGCACAGCGCCGATGATGGCGGTGAGCGAGGTCATCAAGATCGGCCGCAGACGGCGCACCGAACCCGCGATGATCGCCTCTTCGAATCCTTCACCGCGCTGACGCAACTGGTTGATGAACTCGACGATGAGAATACCGTTCTTGGTCACCATGCCGATCAGCATGATCATCCCGATCTGGCTGTAGATGCTCATCTCCTGCCCCGTCAACCAGAGGCCAAGCAGACCGCCGAAGATGCCGAGCGGCACCGTCATCATCACCACAGTCGGGGTGAGGGTGCTCTCGAACTGGGCCACCAGCACCAGATAGACCACCAGCAGGGCGAGGCCGAAGACCATCGCCATCTCCCCCTGATTGTCGCGGTAATCCTTGGAGTCACCGGCGTAATCCACCGTCATACCGCTCGGCAGATGCTCGTTGGCCCAGCCATCGAGGAAGTCGAGCGCCTCGCCCAGAGTGTGATCCGGTGCCACATCGGCGGTCAGGGTCACCGCCTTCTGGCGTTGATAGTGGTTGAGGCGGTTGGCGGTCGCCACCTGCTTGACGGTCGCCAGCGTCGAAAGGCTCACCATCTCGCCATTGGCCGCCTTCAGGTAGATGCGGCCGAGATCCGAGATGCCGTTGAACTCCTTCTGGTTGGCGCGCAGGTAGACGTCATACTCCTCGCCCCTGTCCACATAGGTGGTCTTGCTCACCCCGCCCAACATCGCCTGCAGGGTGCTGGCAACGGTGGAGACCGGTATGCCGAGCTGGCTGGCGCTGTCGCGCGAGACGGTCACCTGCAGCTCCGGCGTTTTCTCGGCGTAGTCGAGATCCGGGCTTATCATCAGGCCACTGGCCTGCGCTGCTTTTTGCAGCTCCAGCCCCTGCTGGTAGAGCTCGGCATAGTCGTTGCCCTGCAGCACGAACTGCACCGCAGCGGTAGAGCCGCCACGGAAGCCTGGCTGGAAGGTGCGGATCATCACATCGGGAATAACCGACAGCTTGGCCCCGAGCGAGCGGGAAAACTCGGTGGCGGTCACATCACGCTCGGCCCAGTCGGTGAGCTGGATGATCACCATGCCGGTCTGATCGCCGCCACGGCCAAAGGCGGGGGTACTGAAGCTCATCGCCTTGACCACCCCCTGGCCCAGCATCGGCATGATGGTCGATTCCACCTGCTGCATGTTGCGCTTCATCCGCTCGATGCTGGTCCCCTCCGCCCCCTTGACGAAGACGAAGACCACACCGCGATCCTCCGTCGGGGTGAGACTGCTAGGCAGCTGGGTAAAGAGGGCACCGATACCGGCCAGACAGAGCAGCAGCGCCAGCGGCATCCAGCGCGAGCGACGCAGCAGCCCCTGCAGCAGATGACGATAGTGCCCCTCCATCCGGCCCAAAGCGCGATCGAGGGCCGCCGTCAGCCGGTTCGGCTTGTCGAGCGGGCGCATCAGCCAGGAGCCCATGGCTGGCGTGAGGGTCAGCGCCACCAGCGAGGAGCAGAGCACCGCCAACGAAAGCAACATCGCAAACTCGGTAAAGAGCCTGCCCACCATACCATCCATAAAAGCGATGGGAATAAAGACCATTACCAGCACGGCGGTGGTAGCGATGACCGCAAAGCCCACCTCGCGGGTGCCGTGCCAGGCCGCCAGCAGGGGGGGCTCACCCCGCTGCAGATGGTGGTGAATGTTCTCCACCACCACGATGGCATCATCCACCACCAGACCGATGGCGAGAATAAGCGCCAGCAGGGTGATGAGGTTGATGGAAAAACCGAGATACCAGGCGCCGATAAAGGCGGAGATGAGCGACACCGGGACCGTGATGGCCGGAATGAGTGTGGTGCGCCCCTGCCCGAGGAACAGATAGAGCACTGCCACCACCAGCACGGCACAGATGGCCAGTGTCTCATATACCTCGTCGATGGCCTGCTTGATAAAGATGGTGGAGTCGTAGTCAACCTCAAGGGTGGCCCCCTCCGGCAGGAAGCGCTGCATCTCCACCAGCTTCTTCTCCACCCCCTGTGCCACCGCCAGCGGGTTGGCGGTGGACTGGGCGACGATGCCGATACCCAGACTCTCGCGGCCATTGCGCTGGTAGGCGCTGTCTTCGTTCTTGGCTCCCACCTCCACATCGGCAATATCGGCCAGATAGACACTCTGACCGTTGGTCGCGGTACGGACCTGCAACTGCTGGAAATCTTCGGCGGTGTGGTAGAGCCGGGCAATCTGCACCGACATGGTCATGGAGTTGTTGCGGATCTCGCCACCCGGCAGCTCGATGTTCTCGCGCTTGAGGGCATCCTGCACATCCGCCACCGTCACGCCGCGGGCCGCCATATCGGCCGGCCTCAACCGCACATACATCACCTGCGTCAGATCGCCGGAGAGCGCCACTTCACTCACCCCGTCCACCAGGCTCAAGGGGTCGACCAGCACCCGGGTGGCGTAGTCGGTCATGGCGGTACGATCCATCTGGCTGCTGCTGAAGTTGAGCCAGACCGCCACATCACCGCTGCCGCTATCCTTGGTCACCAGCGGTTCGTCGGCATCCTCCGGCAGCTTGCTCTTGGCGCGAGTCAGGGCGTCGCGCACATCGGAGACCCCCTCCACCATGTTCCAGCCAAGCTTGAACTCCACCGTGATCATCGAGCGCCCCTTGCGGGTCACCGAGTTGATATTCTTGATACCGCTGATGCCGGAGAGCTGATCCTCGATGGGCTTGGTGACCTGACTCTCCATCACTGCGGGAGCCGCGCCCTCATAGGTGGTGGTGATGGAGACCGACGGGATCTGCACGTCCGGCATCTCCCGCACCGTCAATTTGCTAAAAGCGACCAGACCGAACACGCTGAGCAGGGCACTGAGCACCACCGCCACCAGCGGTCGGCGTACTGAGATATCGGAGAGCCACATCAGCCATTTACCTCCGCCAGATCGTGCACCTTGGCACCATCACGCAAGTTGACCAGCCCCTCGACCACGATGCGATCGCCGACTTTCAGCCCCTCGGTAACCCAGACAGTCTCACCCTCGGTCTCGCCGAGCACCACTGGCACCCGCTTGACCCGGCCATCGGCCTCAAGGCGATAGACGAAACGCTGCTCGCCGGCGTACTCCACCGACTGGGCAGGGATCAGAGTGAGCTGGCGGGAAGGGAGCAAGAGCTCCACGTTGAGCAGCATGCCCGGGCGCAACTGGCCGTTATTATTGGGTAACTCGACCCTCGCCTTGATGTTCTGGGTCTCGTTGGAGATACGGCTATCGAGGGTGGTGAGGGTGCCGTTAAAGCGCTGATCCGGCCAGGCTGCGCTGGTCGCTGTCACCGCCATGCCGGGGCGCAGCAGGGAAAGGTAGCGCTCCGGCACTGCCAGATCGAGGCGCAGGGTGTCGATATCGTCGAGGTGCAGCAGGGTATCGCCGCTATTGACCAGGGCCCCTTCGCTCAAATCAATCAGGCTCACGGTACCGGCAAAGGGAGCGGTGAGAGTGCGCAGGGAGAGTTCGTAACGGGTGGCATCGACCCGCGCCTGCACCTGATCAACGGTGGCCTCCTGCCCCTCCAGCACCGACTGGGTGACGGCTCCACGGGCGACCAGCTTGCGCATTTCGGTCAGCTTGCGATTCTCGTCGCGCAGACTGGCACTCTGCTCGGCCAGCTCCGCCTGTTGCTTGCCCGCATCCAGCGCGACCAGCGTATCGCCCTTGTTGACCTGCTGACCCGACTGCACCGCAATCTTGACCAGGCGCCCGGTCACCTCGGGAGTGATCACCACCGAGTGGTTGGCCGCCAGTTTACCTACCAGCTTGAGAGTCGGCTCGGCCAGACTCTGCTCGACGGTCTGGGTACGAATATTTATCTCGCGGGAAGGGGCTTTGGCTGCTGGTTGCAAGTGGCCAACCGCCCACCAGATGGCCGCTACCAGAGAGAGCAGGCCGAGGCCAATCCAGATACGCATTTTCATCAAACAATCCATGAAGTGTTAAGAAGGGGAAATCTGAGTGGGGGCCATTTTAGCCCCAGACTATGCCGTGACTATGTATAAATGTGACAAAACGTAACAGGTGCATGGTGAACTCACCCGGTTTCAGGTAGTTCAGTTTGTTTTCACACCACATCGCATACACTAACGACAATTTCCTTCGCAACCCGACTGACTGCCTATGCCCAACATGTCTGGCCACCGTTTTCTCACACGCCTGACCTGGCTCCTGTTCGCCGTGGTCATCCTGCTGATTGGTTTGACTTTGTGGCAAAGCCTGAAACAGATTGAACGCCTCTATCAAAGCGATACCCTCAACAGTGCCATCTACCTGCGGGATCGGTTCAAACGGACCGAAGTATTTCTGGAGGCGATGCGCGGGCAGGCTGAGGAGCGACTGCGCAGCGACCCCCAGTCGGTGCTCACCCGCCAGCTCTATCGCCATATCGAGGCGCTGCCAGAGGGGCTGGCTCTCGACAAGCTCCCCGGTGATTTGCCGGCCGGACTGGCAGGCAACCTCACCGGTGATGGCCCGCTGCCGCCCCCCGGCAGCGAGCGTGAGGCACGCATTCATCTGGCCCTGAGCCTCTCCCCCTTGCTTGCCACCGCCAGCCAGCGCCTTGGCAACGAGATCGCCTGGGTCTACTTCACCGGTGTGGACAACTTTATCTATCTCTACCCTTGGCAACCCTCCAGCCGGTTTCGCTTTTATCCCACCATCTACCAGAAGAGCTTCTGGCAAGATGCGCTGCACAGCACCAATCCGGACAAGAAGACCGTTCTCTCGCGCCCCTATGAGGACTTTATCGGGCGCGGCCCCATGGTCACCATGTCCCAGCCCCTCTACAAAGAGGGAACTCTGGTGGGAATGATCAACATGGATGTGCTGCTCGCCCGCCTGCAGCAGCAGCTCGATCAGATGACCCCGGCGCTGGGGGAATATCTGCTGCTCAATCAGTACCACCAGGTGCTGGCCAGCAGCGCGCGCCAACCCGTGGCGCCGCAAAACACCGAACCGACCGGCGAATATCAATGGCGGCAAGGCACATTGCAGCTGACCATGGCAATCCCAGATACCCCGTTGCGACTGGTGCACAACGTCACCCTGCTGCCGCTGGTGTGGGCCATGCTCTGCCAGTCCACGCCGACCCTGCTCGCCATCCTCTTTATGCTGCTGGCCGCCCTCTCCAACCTGAGATCCCATCGCCTCAACGAGCGGCTCAATTACCTCTCCTGCCACGATGCCCTCACCGGCGCCTTCAACCGCCACTATCTGGTGCTGCTGGAGCAGGCGGGAGAGCTGGCCCGGTTGCAAGCGGGGATCCTGATGTTCGATGCGGATCACTTCAAACGGGTCAATGACAACTTCGGCCATGCAGTCGGCGATATCGTGCTGATCCGGCTGGTGCAGATCTGCCAGCAGCAACTTAGGCCCACAGATCGCCTGATCCGCTGGGGGGGCGAAGAGTTTCTGCTGCTGATTGGCCGCGCAGATGCAACGCAGCTCGGCGAGCTGGCGGAGCGGCTGAGAAAGGCGGTGGCAGATCACGACTGGGCCGCCATCGAACCCGAGCTAGAGGTCACCATCAGCCTCGGCTATCTCCCCCACCAGGAGAACCTTCCCCTGCACGAAGCGGTACGCCGCGCCGATGTGGCGCTCTATCAGGCCAAGGCCAACGGTCGCAACCGCAGCGAAAGATGGCAGGATGACGCCTCCTGACTCTCGGAGTAAGCTGAGCCCTCAACCCCTTTTTTGGAGGACTGTCGTGCCACGTAAACCCCGCGTTGGGCTCGCTCTCGGGAGCGGCGCCGCCAGAGGATGGGCCCATATCGGCGTCATCCGCGCCCTTGAACGTCTCGGCATCAAACCGGATTTGATCGCTGGCTGCTCCATCGGCAGCTTTGTCGGTGCCGCCTATGCCGCCGGAGAACTAGATCGGCTGGAAACCTGGGTGCGCGGCTTTACCCGCCTGCAGGTGGTCAGCCTGCTCGACCCGGCCCTCTCCGGCGGTCTGTTTCGCGGCGAAAAGGTGTTTGGTCTTGCCGCCAGCCATCTGGGGGATCCCGATCTCGAGAGCCTGCCCATCCCCTTCGCCTGCATCGCCACCGAGCTCGATACCGGCCGCGAGATCTGGCTGCAACAGGGCCCGCTGCGCCAGTCGGTGCGCGCCTCCTGTGGTATGCCGGGGATCCTAACCCCGACCCGGATCAACGACCGCTGGCTGGTCGATGGCGCCGTGGTCAATCCGGTGCCCATCTCGCTGGCCCGCGCCATGGGGGCCGAGGTGGTGATTGCGGTCAACCTCAACACCGATATGCACCAACCCTGGACCGACGAGCCGGATCAACCCGGCAGCGGCGGTCTGCTCAGCCAGTGGCTCAATCGCGGTGAATCCGCGCCAGCCACCCCCGGTCTGTGGAGCGTGATGAGTGGCTCCATCAACATCATGCAGGAGCGGATCACCCGCGCCCGGATGGCCGGTGACCCGCCGGAGATCCAGCTCTGCCCGCGCCTTGGCAGCTTCTCCATCATGGATTTTCATCGCGCCAGCGATGCTATCAACGAGGGGGAAGCCTGTGTCGAGCGCAATCTCGATCAGCTCAAGGATGAACTGGGCCGCCTCGGGTTGCTGGGCAGTTAGTTGTCGACATGCAGCGGTTTACACATGAAAAAAGCGCCATTCGGCGCTTTTTTTTTCAACTTACTTACCCGGTTACTCCTTACGGTAGAAGAGCAACCCGAGCAGAATCACCCCCACAGAGACCAGCAGATAGAGTCCCAGACTGGGATTGGTGATACCGCCATACAGAATGATGAGCGCGCCCAGGGTGGCGCAGGTCGGGATCACAAACCGCTTTATCCAGCCCAACTCGGTAAAGGTGCGCATGTACCAGACATAGAGGAACAGATAGAGGCCATAAATCAGCACGATCGGCATCTCGTCCAGGGCGATGTAACGACCGAATGTCTCGTTGATGCTGCAGTACCACAGCACTGAGTAGATCACCGACAACAGCGCTGCCGCGAGGGCCGAGTTGATTGGCATGTGGTGATGCGGTTCGATACGGCTCATCCACTTGGGGGCTGGCCCCTGATTGCGGATCGCCAGCGAGTAGGGAATACGCATGGTCGCCAATACCAAACCATTGAGGGTGCCGAGGCAGGAGATAATCACGAACACGGTCAAAATGGTCGAGGCAGTCCCGCCAAACAGGCTGGTTGTCGCGAGATTAACCGCGTTATCCCCTTGCGCCACTATCTCGTCCGTCGGCAAGACGCTGGCGATCCCCAGAAAATAGGTGACATAGACCACAAAGACTATCAGGGTGCCAATCACCAGTGCTCTGGGCAGATTCTTCTTGGAATCGCGAATTTCGCTGTTGATGGTCACGGCGGCGATCCACCCCTCATAAGCGAAGGCGGTGGCAACCACGGCCGTGGCCAGCGTGCCTCCGGTGCTTCCTATCCCATCCATTGCCTGCACAAAGTTGGTCACGGTGACACCATTGAGCAAGCCTGAAATGGTGCCCACAATGGCAACCAGGATCAGCGGGATCAACTTGATCAGGGTAGAGCCCACTTGCAGCTTCCCCGCCAGGACCGGGGTGTAGAAGTTGATCAGATAGGTGACCGTCATATAGACAGCCGCCAGTATCCAGGTCGCACCAGAGTTGGTCGGATTATCACTACCAAGCAAGATCATGGTGTACAGAGCGGCGACCCAGGCAAGGATGGCGGAAAGAGGGGCGTAATAGAGTACGCCTTTGAACCACCCCACCAGATAACCAAACATTTTGCCGTATGCCGCTTCGGCATAATCGACGATACCGTTGGACTTTTCGATCCGCTGGGCAAACTCGGCAAACACCAGCGCGCCGAAGATCATCGAAAATGCCCCCAGCGCCCATGCCAGCAGCGCAATGGCCAGATTACCGCCAGTCAGACGCAGTACATCATCGGCCTTGAAGAAGACACCGGAGCCGATCACCACGCCGACCACCATCGCAATGGCAGTCATCAGGCCATAGCGTTTATCCAACTCATTACTGCTCATACCCATACTCCATACGATTGCTCATATCATCCTGAATGTAATAGTGTTCAGGTGGCCAGATACCACCAGGGGCCCACTTTTCGGGGCCGCTTATTCTCGTTGGCCTGCATGGATAATTCAAAGCGTGTTAGATCAAAATATCGATCGGCGACCCAAAAAAAATACCGCCCGAAGGCGGCATTTCTATTCACATCGATGATCACGCCTTGGCGAGGTCATCCGGGCCAATCTGGCCGATTTCGGCGACTTTCTTGTCTGCCAGCAGCCAGAGGGTGAACTTGTGCAGATCCGGGTGGTGCGCCAGGGCAACCAGGAAGGCGCCCCCAACTTCACGGTAACCCAGCTCGTAGTTTTTCAGGGTTGTGGGGGGAACACCGAGCAAATCAGCAAACTTCGGACGGCTCAAACCGACCGCTTCACGGATCTGACGGATCTTCTTGCCAACAGTGACGATATTTGAATTCATAATGTTCCATACTCCGTTTGACGGATTAAATCCGTCTTTATTTTTCGCGACGACTCGTAGTCAAGTGTATCAGTTTTGTACGGACTCGTTATGGTCGAGCCTCTATCTTTATGAGCGCCTTTCGGCGACAACCCTTATCTTCAACGGGGGATGGTAATCGCTCAGCTGTCTCAGGTAAACAGTCTCGAAAAGAAACCTTTATTGTTGCCACCAGAATAACTCGTATAATCCGCCAGCTACCCATTAAGAGGAATAAGTATGGCGTTTCCCGGCATTATCTCTCGCCTGCACCCGGTTTCTGACCCGGCCCAATTGCAACAACAGCTCAGTCAAGGTGCACAATATCGTGCCGAAGCATTCTGGCTTCCGGCCTTGATGTCCAGCCAGGCCAGCGAGCTGTTGGCCGCCCTGCCGGAGAGCTGCAGCCTGTTTCTTGAACAGGAATCGCATAACCTACCCTTGCGCAGCCACGATGGTGCCCTGCATAACAATGAAGAGCTCACCACGGTAAATGGCCAGTCTATTGCGCTGGCAAGCGCCCCGGGTGATGGTGGTCTGGTAGCTGAATCGGGCATGTGCGAGATGGCCGACTGGCTGGAGGCGGGACACCGCCATTTCATCTGTTCAGCCGCGGTTCAGCCTGTGGCACGAGCCATCCTCAACATCTGGCCCCTGGATCCCTATCTGGCCCGCCACTACCTGATGGCGTTTACTCCCCTGCTGAAAAGTGCAACGGAAGCAGACTACCTCGAGGTGTTCACTGCCAGAGCAAACCCTGCCAACCCGCACTCCGACTGGGTTCAGGCCTATATGAAACTGGAAAAAAAACTGCACAGGGCCTATCTGGATCACTAATTAATCTGGATAAACAGCCATTTAAGGTCACGACACAATTTGCCACAAGGCTCATTTGTGAGCTTGATCATGTTTTAAAATCGGCATAGAGTGCGCCTCGTCATCGGAATGACATCAGTTGCCTGGCAGTGGTTTCTCACGCATTGCGTGCCATGCCAGCGCACTCGACACACCAGGAGAGTGTGCAACCCGGTTGTACCGGGTCATCTGCCAGACTCGACGCCAGCCGTACGGCGGAGCCTGCAGCTTACATAAATTACAAAGTGTGAAGCACGTGAATAACGTGCGATCTCAACGAGGATTTTTTTATGATGAAAATGGCTCCTTCCATGATCGCCATCGCCATGGCTGCTCTGGGTGCTACCGCTGCTCACGCCGCTGACGACATCTACTTCGGTGCCGGTGTCGGTGCTACTCACTTCAACGGCCTGAACAAGCTGGAAAGCACCAATGTAGGCCAGGAAGACGCGGCTGCCGCCAACGCCTTCATGGGTTACAACTTCACCGAAAACTTCGGTACCGAACTGGGCTACCAGTACACCGGTCGTGGCAACACCGACGGCAACCGTTACGAGAGCCAGGGTGCCACCCTGTCCGGTATCGCCCGTATGCCGGTTGGCAACGACTTCTCCCTGTTCGCTGAAGGCGGCGCCTACTGGGGTCACACCGACGGCCTGGGCACCAGCGACACTAAAGTTTCCCCGCTGGCTGGCGCCGGTGTGACCTACAAGGTAAATGACGCGCTGGATCTGCAAGCTCGTTACCGCTACATGTGGGACGTGGCTGACCTGCACGCCAACGGTGAGCGTTACAAGGCCAACCAGAGCATCGCTACTCTGGAAGCGGTATACCACCCGTTCCGCACTTCCTACGTAGCTCCGGTAGCTGCCCCGGTTGTTGAAGAAGCACCGGCTCCTGCTCCGCAAGTTGTAGAGAAGAACTTCGCACTGAACTCAGACGTGCTGTTTGCCTTTGGCAAAGAGACTCTGAAGCCGGAAGGCGTTGCAGCCCTGAATGCGCTGTACCAGCAGATCGTTGAGTTCCAGCCGAAAGATGGCAACGCTGTTGTTGTTGGTTACACCGACCGTATCGGTTCCGACGCGTACAACCAGAAGCTGTCTGAAGCCCGTGCCCGTACCGTTGCCAACTTCCTGGTGAGCAAAGGTATGGCTGCCAGCAAGGTTGCCATCGAAGGTCGTGGCGAAGCCAACCCGGTTACCGGCACCAAGTGCAACGGTATCACCGCTAAAGCTCAACTGATCTCCTGCCTGGCTCCGGATCGTCGCGTAGAAGTTCGCGTATCTGGCGTACAAGAAGTTCAGCAATAATCTGACCTCGTTCAGATAATGCAAAAGAAAGGGATGCTGCGGCATCCCTTTTTGTTTGCCTCATTCTCGCTTGCCTCATCCCTCACTCCCGCCTCCCTACCCTTGCCTGCCCCGCCCCGAAAGCATAAAGTAGTTGCGCCTGTAAGGTATTGGATAAGCACTAAAAAGCGCTTCTTGTCCGGTCTGTTGTCCATGACGCCAATGCATCATGAGAGTCCAAAGCCTTCGCTATCCACTTTGCTGGCGATTTTTCGCAGCAATAAAAACAAGTGCATTGCCCGACATGGGCTAACACAACGAGGATAAACCGATGAAACTCAAAATGGCTCCTACCCTGATTGCACTGGCGCTGGCCGCCGCAGGCACCACAGCTCAGGCTGCCGATGACTGGTACACCGGTGTTGGTGCAGGCTGGGCATATGCCCACGGTCTGGATGATTTTGGCAAAGACACTGACAAAGACGCCACTGCGCTGAGCCTGTTCGGCGGTTACAACTTCAACGACTACTACGCAGCTGAACTGGGCTACCTCTACGCCGGTAAAGCGGGCGTTGACGGTGCCGATTTCAAAACCCAGGGTGCAACCCTCTCCGGTATCGCCCGCCTGCCACTGGGTGACATCTTCTCGGTGTTTGCCGAAGGTGGTGCCTACTTCAACCACGTCAACGGCAATGGCAACAGCGACAACGGCACTGCGCCGCTGGCCGGTCTGGGGGTGACAGCCAAGCTCTCCGACCTTATCGATGTGCAAGCCCGCTACCGCTACATGTGGAGTCTGGGTGACGAGCAGAAGACCTGGGAGAGCGACATGAGCGTCGCAACCCTGGAGCTGGTGATGCACCCGAACCGCACCACTTACGTGGCCCCCGCTCCGGCACCAGCACCCGAGCCAACCCCAGAACCTGTGGTGGTTGACAAGAACTTCGCCCTGAGCTCTGACGTGCTGTTTGCCTTTGGCAAATCCACCCTCAAGCCAGAAGGTGTCGCAGCGCTCAACACCCTGTATCAGCAGATCGTCGACGTACAGCCAAAAGATGGCAGTGCCGTGGTCGTCGGTTACACCGACCGTATCGGCACTGACGCCTACAACCAGAAACTCTCCGAAGCACGCGCCCGTACCGTAGCCGACTTCCTGGTTGGCAAGGGCCTGCCGGCTGGCAAAGTTGCCATCGAAGGCCGCGGTGAAGCCAATCCGGTCACAGGCACCCAGTGCAACAGCGTCAAGGGCAAGGCTCAGCTGATCTCCTGCCTGGCGCCGGATCGCCGCGTTGAAGTGCGCGTCACCGGTGTGCAACAAGTCACACAATAATCCTGATCACCTGGATAAGCAGGAGGCCATATGGCCTCCTTTTTATTGTCTTCCATGCCGCCCACCTCAGGCTATCTTTCCTCTTCCCGCATGGTTTCAGTGACATAGGTTCACTTATGGCCGCAATCCACACCTCTTGAGTGGTTAAATACAACCTGTCACCTATACATAAGTGTGGGGTTTGACCAACAAGCAGCCCCACTAAACCACACATCGACGAGGATACGCGATGAACATAAGATTAAAACCTGTGTGGATTGCACTGGCATTGGCGAGCACAGGCGCACAAGCGGTACCGGTCCATGACTGGTATGCCGGGATAGGCGGTGGCTGGGCGATAGCCCACGATCTGAATGATTTCAGCCAGGATGTCAGCAAGGATGCGACTGCGCTCTCCCTGTTTGGCGGCTACAACTTCACGGAGAACCTGGGCGCCGAAATTGGTTACCTCTCCACAGGTGACTGGGATATCAGCGGTCATGAGTTCAACAGCAAGGGAGCTACCCTGTCTGTGATTGGTCGTTTGCCGCTCAGCGAGATGTTCTCGGTGTTTGCCGAGGGTGGTGGCTATATCTATCACGTTGAATCGATCAATGGCGGGGACGACAACCTGGCACCGTTGGCAGGTCTGGGAGTGACGGCCCGGCTCCATGACTGGGTCGATCTCCAGGCCAGGTATCGTTATCTGGTCAGGGTCGGCGATGATCCTGACAATGACAAGGCAAACAGCGGCACCCAGCGTTGGGTCAGCGACATCAGCACAGCAACCCTGGAAGTAGTGATCCATCCCAATCGCAGCCAGCCGACAGAGCCGGCTCCCACGCCCGCACCGGTCGTGGTCCCCCCGCCACCGGCCGAACCGGAGGTGGTAGATCAGACCTTCAACCTCAGTTCCGATGTGTTGTTCGCCTTTGGCAAAGCGGACCTAAAACCGGAGGGGATGAGCGCGCTGGACGCTCTCTACCAGCAGATCGTCGATGTACAACCCAAGGATGGCAGTGCGGTGGTGATGGGATATACCGACCGTATCGGCTCGGATGCCAGCAATCAGAGGTTGTCAGAAGCTCGGGCCCAAACCGTTGCCGACTTTCTGATCAACAAAGGGCTGCCTGCCGACAAGGTAAGCATTCAGGGCAATGGCGAGAGCAATCCGGTCACCGGCAACCAGTGTGACGACATCAAGGCCAGAGCCGCCCTCATAGACTGCCTTGGGCCGGATCGCCGGGTCGAGGTGCGCGTCACCGGCGTACAGGGCGCCAGCGAGTAGTTGATCTTGAGGCGATAACCATGTCAGACGTGCAGTAAAAAGGGATGCCGAGGCATCCCTTTTGCTTTGCATCTTCTCGCAGAAATCAGAACGAGGTGCGGCGGTAGCGGCGATACTCCGGATGCCAGAAGTTGGCGTCGATGGCCTGATCGATCACCTCGTCCGGGGTCTGCACCGCCTTGCCCTGCAGCATGGCGGTCTTGGCCACCATCTTGGCGATGTAGCGGGAGACCTGATGGATATCCGCCAGATCCGGCAGCAGAGAACCCTCCTCCCCTTTCACCAGCGGCGAACACTCCGCCAGCGCGCGGCTGGCCGACATCAGCATGGCGTCGGTCACCCGGGTGGCGCCGGAGGCGATGACGCCAAGGCCGATCCCCGGGAAGATGAAGGAGTTGTTGCACTGGGCGATGACGTAGCGCTTGCCCTTGTGCTCCACCGGTGCAAACGGACTGCCGGTTGCCACCAGCGCCTGACCGTCGGTCCAGCGGATGAGGTCTGCCGGCGTCGCCTCGACCCGGGAGGTGGGGTTGGAGAGCGGGAAGATGATGGGACGGGCACAGTGCTTGTGCATGGTCTTGACCACCTCTTCGGTAAACAGCCCAGGCTGGCCGGATACCCCGATCAGGATGTCCGGGCGACCGTGCTCCATCACCTCCAGCAGGGAGATATTGTCCCCCACTGGCCAGTCTTTGATCCGCTCCACCGGCTGGGAGAGACGGCGCTGGAAGTCGAGCTGGTTGGGGATCTTGTCGGTGATAAGACCAAAGCGGTCCACCATAAAGACCCGGCTGCGGGCCTGCGCATCGGTCAGCCCTTCGGCCTTCATCTGCGCCACGATCTGCTCGGCGATACCGCAACCGGCGCTGCCCGCCCCGAGGAAGGCAACCCGCTTCTCGGAGAGCTTGGCGCCGGAGGCCTTGCAGGCGGCGATCAGGCTGCCCAAGGTCACCGCTGCAGTGCCCTGAATATCGTCGTTGAAGCAGCAGAGCTCGTTCTTGTAGCGGTTAAGCAGCGGCATGGCGTTGTTCTGGGCGAAGTCCTCGAACTGCAGCAGGATGTCGGGCCAGCGGCGTTTGACCGCCTGAATGAAGGCATCGACAAACTCGGCGTACTCATCCCCCGAGATACGCGGATTGCGCCACCCCATATAGAAGGGGTCATTCAGCAGTTGCTGGTTGTTGGTGCCGACATCCAACACCACCGGCAGGCAGTAGGCGGGCGAGATGCCACCACAGGCGGTGTAGAGGGAGAGCTTGCCGATGGGAATGCCCATGCCGCCGATCCCCTGATCACCCAGACCCAGGATCCGCTCGCCATCGGTCACTACGATCACCTTGACGTTCTGCTTGGTGGCGTTTTGCAGCATGTCATCGATCCTGTCCTTGTCCGGATAGGAGATAAACAGGCCACGGGCGCGGCGATAGATGTTGGAGAACTCCTCGCACGCCTTGCCCACCGTCGGGGTGTAGATGATGGGCAGCATCTCGGTCAAGTGGTTGTGCAGCAGACGGTAGAACAGCGTCTCGTTGGTATCCTGGATGTTGCGCAGATAGATGTGCTTGTCCATGTCGTTGCCAAACGCCATGAACTGGCGATAGGCACGCTCGGCCTGCTCTTCGATGGTCTCGATATTCTGGGGCAACAGACCTTCGAGGTTGAAGTTGCTGCGCTCTTCGCTGGTGAAGGCGCTGCCCTTGTTGAGCAAAGGGGTCTCCAGCAGGGCGGGACCGGCGTAGGGAATGTAGAGAGGACGTTTCTGGTTATTATCTTCAAACATGGATCTTGGTACCTAAACGGTTAGCTAGACGCAGGGACCCGCCGATCCTAGGGGCTTGTGTCATTAATTTCAAAGAGTTTGCACATCCGTTGCAAAAGGTTTGCGACCCAGTCGACGAAAGGCGCCGGGGGTCTGACCAGTCAGACGGCGAAAGCAGTTGGCAAAGTTGGCCCCATCGCTGTAACCGACCCGGGCCGCCAGCTCGCCAAGTGGCCAGTTGGTATAGAGCAGCAGCTGGCGTGCCTTGTTCATTCTGAGCTCGGTCACCCTCGCCATCGGCCCCATACCGAACACTTGCTGACAAAGCCGGTGCAGATGGGGGACGGAGCAGGCCATCTGTCGGGCCAACAGGGCGACACTCCAGGGCTCGTCCAGGCGCGCCTCCACCCGGCGAAACAGCGCCTGCAATCTGAGTTCAGGGGTACCGCGCACCTCCCCTTGCAGGGTACGCTCCAGCAGCGCCAGCAACAGGCTAAGCAGTTGGGGTTGCAGCGAAGAGCGAACCCCCTCCCCCTGCATCAGGCTGAGCAGATGATAGAGCTGATCGCCGCCATCCCCTTGCCAGATACGGTGACCAAGGCGGTGCAGGTGCTGCCAGCGCGGCACGTCATCGAGCAGAATCCAGCTGATCTGCCAGCTTTCGCCAATCAGCTTGAGACCGCCGGGGACGGCGGCGGGCAGGAAAATCAGCGACCCGGCCGGAATGGCTTGCTCCCCCTCTTCGGTGAGCAGCGCGCCCCCTTCATCGTGACTCACCATCAGGATGTGA
This sequence comes from Aeromonas sp. 600282, assembly GCF_049175755.1. Lineage (NCBI taxonomy): Bacteria > Pseudomonadati > Pseudomonadota > Gammaproteobacteria > Aeromonadales > Aeromonadaceae > Aeromonas > Aeromonas sp. 600282. The sequence goes on from NZ_JAAKVR010000003.1 coordinate 187,787, forward strand.
AACTCGGGGCGATTGCGGCGGATCAGGTAGTGATCCCGCACCCGGGAGAGGCCGGTCAGGAAGATCCCTGCCTCGCCGAGCAGGGGGAGCCCCTCTCGCCCCAGCATCCGTTCTTCACAGGCTGGCGCTATCTCCAGACACTCTCTGGCAAATGGCATAACACCTCAAAAGGATAGTTTTACACAAGAAAATCGAGATCTACTCACAGTGGTAACTGCTCTACACCCCCTTATCATAACCATGACAACCCTTGCTTTTCTCATACCCGGTTAACAACTATGAATTATTGGCAAGCGATTTTAAAACAAACCACCGATCGCGAGTTCATGACCCGATTGTGGCGACTGGCCCTGCCCGTCTCGCTGCAATCCATGATGTTCTCCCTGCTCGGCCTCATCGATATCATGATGGTGAGCCAGCTTGGTACCACAGCTGTGGCGGCGGTCGGCTTGGGTAACCGGGTCTTCTTCTTCAATCTGCTGGTGATAGCGGGCCTCGCGGGCGGGGTCTCGGTATTGGCAGCACAATACTTCGGGCGCGGGGAGATGGCCGGGGTACGCCGCTCCCTGGCGCTGGCCATAGTGGGCGCCCTGCTGGTCACCCTGCCCTTTGCCTTCATCTATGTGTTATCACCGGGCAGCGTGCTCGGCTTTGCCAGTCAGGATCCGGCGCTGCGGGCACTGGCGGATCAATTCTTGATGATCACCGGCGCCACCATCCTCTGTACCGCCATCGTGGTGCCGCTGGAATCAGCCCTGCGCTCGGTGGGCAATGCCGCTGCGCCGACCCGGATCGGCATTATCGCCATCATCGCCAACGTCATCCTCAACTACGCCCTCATCTTCGGTCACTTCGGCTTCGAGGCAATGGGGGTGGCCGGCTCGGCCTGGGGCACCACCATTTCACGGCTGCTGCAGACAGCCCTGCTGCTGCTCTACGTAAAGCGTTATGAAGCGCGCCTGATCCCGCGTGCACCAGACTGGCTGGCCGCCTTCAAACGCAAGGAGGTGGTGCGCTTTACCCTGATCGCCCTGCCGCTGCTGTTCCATGACGGCCTCTGGGCCTTCGGCATGCTGATTTACGGCTTTCTCTATGCCCATCTTGGCACCGATTCGCTGGCCATCATGACCACCCTCGGCACCCTGGAGAGCATCCTTATCTCCCTCTTCTTCGGACTGGCGGTGGCCTGCTCCACCCTGCTCGGCCACCGGCTCGGGGCCGAGGAGTACGAGATTGCCTGGCAGCACTCCCAGCTGTTCCTGCTGCTGGCACCGATTGGCGCGCTACTGGTGGGGATCATCGTCTGGCTGCTGCAAGCCAACCTGCTGCAGTGGGTCGGCAACCTGCCCCCCGAGCTGATGACGGAAGCGGGACAGGTGCTCGGCATCATGTGCCTCGGGATGCTGCTCAAGGTGTTCAACATGGTGGGGATCATCGGGGTGCTGCGCTCTGGCGGCGATGTGAACTACAGCATCTTCATCGATATTGTCGGCATGTGGTGCATCGGCATCCCGCTCGCCTGGGTGGCGGTCACTCTGCTCGGCTGGCCCCTCTCCTGGGTGGTGGCGGTGGTCTTGCTGGAGGAGCTCAGCAAAGTGTTGCTGGTGCAGCGCCGTATTCGCCAACGCTGCTGGTTGAAGAATCTGGTGATCGGATAAACAGCCACAAATCGGGGTCATATCAATGACAGAAAAACCCTGTTTGCAGTATGCTGGGCGCCTCTTCAATCAGAGGCAGGGATCCACGATTTCCCTGTCCAGTAGTCGTTTAAGGAGACGAGCATGCAACCACAGAAAGAGCTGATCACCGAGACGGCCCTGCTTGAGATGGCCAACAAGATCATCAAAGAGCATGAAGACTTCATCCACGGTATGCGCGCCGATTCGGTGGAGCAGAAGGGGGATATTCTGGTGTTCAAGGGGGAGTATTTCCTGGCCGAAGACGGCACCCCGACCGGCAAGACCATGGCAGTCTTCAACATGTTCAAGCTGCTGGCCCAGCAGCTCTCCGGCAAGTACAAGCTGGCCTGATCTCGTCAGCTCATTGCCTACAGGATGCCGCCCTCAGGCGGCATCTGTTTTTGCGCGGTTTTGCCCCTCGACCACCACGCAGTTGCGTCCCGCCATCTTGGCCTGATAGAGGCACTCGTCAGCACGGTTGATCAGAATATCGATGGTGTCATCGGAACGGGCCATGGCAATCCCGATACTCACCGTCACCTCCAGCAATTCGTCCGAGGTGGGGCTCTTCACCAGCCGCGCCTCAACGGCAATGCGCAGCCGCTCGGCCATTTTGCTCGCCAGCGCCGGATCTGCGCAGTTGTGCATCAGGATGGCAAACTCTTCGCCGCCATAACGCCCCAGCACCATGTCAGGCTCCAGCTGCTCCCCCAGGGTGGTCGCCACCTCCTTGAGCACCGCATCCCCCGCCAGATGGCCGTAGATATCGTTGATCCGCTTGAAGCGATCGAGATCCAGCAGCATCACTGCAAAGGGCTTCTTCTTGAGTTGCAGCCGGATTCTGGCCTGCTCCAGCTGCTTCATCAGCAGGCGGCGGTTCATCATGCCGGTCAGCTCATCGGTGGTCGATTCCCGATATAGCCGCAGCAGCATGTTGAGCTGGCCACACTGCACCCAGCAGCTGGCCATGGTAAACATGCCGAGCACCCACACCTGATTCAGGGTGGCCTGACTCCAGATGCTCTGGCCCACCAGCAGCCAGTGGCCCAGCAGCATGGTCACCAGTACCACACCAGCCAGTTGCAAGCCGAGGGAGAGGGGGATGGGGAAGATGGCAAACAGGGTGATCAGCAGATAGGGAAAGGCCGCATAACCCGCCTGCAACTCCTGTCCGGCGCCAAAGCTGTTCAGGCAGAAGAGGGAGAAGAGCATCATCACGGCCATCAGGTAGCCAAGGGCCAGCTTCATCCGTTCCCGCTTGAAGTGGATGAGGTACGAGAGCGGAATAAGTGGCGAGAGCGCCAGGGTGCAGAAGATCCTGGCCTGAAACAGCTGCTCGAAATGAACGGCGGGCAAAGTCAGCCAATCCACCACGGCCCAGGCGGGCAAACCAATCATCAGCAGGCAGGTGAGCAGGCGCAGACGCACCGTCATAAACCCCATACGAGTACGGGTAAAGTCTTCGGAGTGAGCCCTGGCACTCCAGAACTCTGACAACTTGAGCATCCATCGCCTCCACTTCAAGGTCGAGTGGCTCATTCTACACCTACAAAGTGGTAAAAATGTCATTAGCGGGGGGAATAAAACGGAGAGGTCGATCACACAAACCGACAGATGATAATCGCAGCGCGCAAACGTTTCAACCCATCAAAAAATAAACCTTTTTTTGCATAATTAGCGCTGGTCAGCCTCATTTCAATCACTACAATAGCGCCCAATTTTCTCCCCCCTCCCCACACAATTCGAGGTACTTATGGAACAGGCTGCTGTCACACGCGCCAATCGAGAGGCACATCCACCCAGGCGAGCCCATAGCGAACTGGTCTATGGCATAGAGGATGTCCCGCCTCTGCCCCAGACGCTGTTCGCCGCCCTGCAGCATATGCTCGCCATGTTTGTCGCCATCATTACCCCGCCCCTGATTATCGCCAATGCCCTCGGCCTCCCTGCCGCCGACACCCGTTATATCGTCTCCATGTCGCTGGTCATGTCCGGCATCGCCTCCTTCATTCAAACCCGCCGCTTCGGCCCCATCGGTTCCGGCCTGCTCTCGGTACAGGGCACCAGCTTCAACTTCCTCGGCCCCATCATCGCCTCCGGTCTCGCCCTCAAACAGGCCGCCATGCCCACCGAGGATCTGTTGGGCACATTGTTTGGCACCATGATGGTTGCCGCACTCACTATCGTGGTGATGAGCCGCTTCCTCCATCTGGTGAAACGGATCATCACCCCGCTGGTCACCGGCATAGTGGTGCTGCTGATCGGCCTGACCCTGATCAAGGTAGGCCTGATCAGCATGGGCGGCGGCTATGCAGCCCTCTCCGATGGCAGCTTCGCCAGTCACACCAACCTCTTCCTCTCCCTGCTGGTGCTCGGCCTTATCGTGTTGCTGCAACGCAGTCGCAACCCCTGGTTGCGCCTCTCCGCCATCATGATCGCCATGCTGGCGGGCTATGCCGTGGCCCTGCTGTTGGGCAAAGTGAGCGCCCCCACCTTCGACGGCCCGCTGGTGATGGTGCCCATTCCGCTCCACTACGGTCTCGGCTTTGACTGGCAGCTGTTCGTGCCGCTCGCCATCATCTTCGTGGTGACGGCGCTCGAGGCCATCGGCGACATGACCGCCACCTCGGATATCTCCGGCGAGCCACTGGAAGGGCCTGTCTATATGGAGCGGATTAAAGGCGGCGTGCTGGCCGATGGTGCCAACTCCATGCTGGCAGCGGTTTTCTCCACCTTCCCCATGTCCACCTTCGCCCAGAATAACGGCGTCATTCAGCTGACCGGGGTGGCCAGCCGTCACGTCGGTCTCTTTATCGCCGCCATGCTGGCCCTGCTCGGCCTGTTCCCGGCGGTCGCGAGTCTGGTGCAACAGATCCCCGAGCCCGTGCTGGGCGGAGCGACCATCGTCATGTTTGGCACCATCGCCGCCGCCGGGGTGCGCATCATTGCCCGCGAGGAGCTGGACAGACGCGCCCTGATGATCCTGGCGGTGTCGCTGGCCATGGGGCTGGGAGTCGCGCAGGTGCCGGAAGTGCTGCAACACCTGCCGGAGCTGGCCAAGAGCGTGCTCTCCTACGGCGTCGCCACCGGTGGCATTACCGCTATCGTGCTCAACCTGCTGCTGCCCAAGCGCGAAGCGCGTCACTCCTGAGACACAGCCTACCGATAGCAAACAGCCCCGCACTGCGGGGCTTTACCTTGCCAGTCGCCACGGGTAGTGTGCTGGGCAGCCTTTTTTGAGGATGCCGCCATGCCCTATCGCCTGCTCTCCCCCCTCCCCGATACCGCTTCACCCGCACAGATACTGGCGCAAGAGCAGTGCTGGTTGCGCGACTGTGCCCATGACGGTCAGCCCCGCGCTCACCTCTGGCAGGCGCCCCAATGCCTGATTGTCACTCGCAAAGATACCCGCCTCCCCCATTACGAAGCCGCCTGCCAGCAACTTGCAGCTGAAGGCTGGCCAGTGCATGTGCGCGACAGCGGCGGCACCGCCGTGCCCCACGGGGCGGGGATCCTCAACCTATCCCTGCTGCTGCCCCGCACCACCACAGATCTCGCCCACTACTACCGGCTGCTGGGGGCGCCGCTGCTGACCCTGTTGGCGGAGTACGGCCTTGAGGGAAGCTATGACTTCGTGCCCGGCTCCTTTTGCGATGGTCAGTACAATCTGGTGAGCGGGGGACGCAAGATCACCGGTACCGCCCAGCGCTGGCTGGCGCCGGGACAGGATCACCAGGGTGCCGTGCTGGCGCAAGCCATGCTGCTGGTGGCGGGTGATGTGGATGAGGGAACCAGGATGGCGAGCCGCTTCTACGAATTGGCGGGCGGCGAGCTGCGTTTTATGGCGGGAACCTCCACCACGCTGGCAAGCTGCATCGATTGGCGCGGTAGCGATAAGGCACTGGTAGAGAAAGTGCGAGCACGTCTGGATAGCCTGCTGAGCGAGGGGCTATCCCCCCCATCCTGACCTTATTCCGAAGGGAGAGGGAAAATCACCGTCCATAGACACTGCGCACAAAAAAAGCCACGACCGGAGTCGTGGCTTGTTCTTTTCAATGGGAACGCGAAACGGGCTGAGGCGTTCAGGCCGTCTGCGGCTCCGGCTCGGCTTCGCTATCCAGATCCCGGCTAAAGTAGGCGCGGGTCTCGGCGATCACCACATGGCGCAGGCCAATCAGGCCGATGAGGTTGGGCACCGCCATCAGGCCGTTAACGATATCGGCCAGCAGCCAAATCATGTCCAGATGGAGGAAAGCACCGCTCGCCACCAGCGCCAGATAGACCAGACGATAGGGCTTGATCGCCTTCACCCCGAACAGGTACTCGGTGCAGCGCTCGCCGTAGTAGTTCCAGCCAAGGATGGTGGTAAAGGCGAAGAACAGCAGCCCAATGCTCACCAGATACTGGCCGACATGAGCATCGAGCCCCTGGGCAAAGGCCAGACTGGTCATGGCCGCGCCGCTTGCATCGCCGCTCCACACGCCGGTCACCACCAGGGTCAGGCCGGTCATGGTGCAGATGATGATGGTGTCGATGAAGGTACCTGTCATGGAGACCAGCCCCTGCTCCACGCACGAATCGGTCTTGGCCGCCGCCGCCGCGATGGGCGCAGAGCCCAGTCCCGATTCGTTGGAAAAGACCCCGCGCGCCACCCCGGACTGAATGGCCAGCATTATGCTGGCACCGACGAAGCCGCCGGTCGCCGCATGGCCGGTGAAGGCACTCTCGATAACCAGCATGACGGCATCGGGCAAGGCGCTGGCGTTGTTCACCAGCACACCCAGACAGGCGACGATGTAGAAGATGGCCATGAAGGGCACCACCTTGCTCGACACGCTGGAGATGGATTTGATCCCTCCCAGGGTCACCAGCGCCACGATCAGGGTCAGCACCACGGCGGTCGCTTCACGGGGCACCGAGAAGGAGAGGCTCATGGCATCGGAGATGGCATTGACCTGCGGGAAGGTACCGATGCCGAAGAAGGCCACGCCGATACCGAACAGGGCAAACAGCTTGGCGAGCGGTTTGGAACCGAGCCCCTTCTCCAGATAGTACATGGGGCCGCCAGCCATCTGGCCGTTGGCATCCTGCTCGCGGTATTTGACCGCCAGCAGGCACTCGGCATACTTGGTAGCCATGCCGAACAGTGCCGCCATCCACATCCAGAACAGGGCACCGGGGCCGCCGAGCTTGATGGCGGTAGCCACCCCGACGATGTTACCGGTGCCAATGGTGGCAGAGAGGGCGGTACAGAGGGCGCCGAAGCTGGAGACATCCCCCTGCTTGCCCTGCCCCTGATCGCGGCCAAAGACCAGCCGCAGAGCGAGCGGCAAGCGCACGACCTGAAGCAGACCCAGACGCAGGGTGAGATAGATACCGGTCCCGACCAGCAGGATCAGCAGGGGCGGCCCCCAGATAAAACTATCGATGGCGGTTAACGCCGATTGAATTGATGACATGCATCCTCCTTAAGAAACATAAATTAAGGAGGAGAAGGATGATCTTCCCATAGGTGTCGCGATCGGCCAGAGGCGATCGGATGCGGGCCAAGCCCAGGTACAACCATCCCATCCCCTCTGTCCTTTTGCCTGAGAGTTTCCGGCGCCAGCCTGCCCTTGCGGGTAGTCATGGTGCCTTGCTCCTTCGGCGCCCGATTTAACGGGTCTCTCCAGAGTATCGTCCAGTAGCAGTCCACACCGGTTGCCCGGTACCTGAAAGATTCACTTCTTCGGTGGATGGTTGCCCATCGCTCTCCTGCTACCTTCATCCGAACTAGTTTGGATTAGGAAGTCGGCATGTTAATCCAAAAAATGTGAGCTGTCTCGCACTTGGCCGCCCCCATTTATATTTTTTTAGTGACCACCAGAATCGCAGCAAGAATGTTAAATGTTAGTTAACTATCAACAAGTTAGGCTTTCACGGATCAAATGTGGCCCAAACGGGAAAAATGGCGGATAGAGAACAGTGATCCCTCTCGTTTCGCCAAGAAAATCTTGCCGACATATCCAATCAAAATGCTTGCACACAGAATCAATAAGCCGATAATCCGCTGCATAACCAAGCACTTTGTTATCAATTTATGCACTGTGTTCGGTTGGTCCCACCGGACCGCTCGCCTGACCCGGCCGTCGCCGGTTCAATCGCATATGGCTTGGGCATATCACGCCCCCTAAGGATGACCAAAAGAGAATGAACGAGACCCTGGTTGCAAAAGATGTGGTCGCACAAGATTACCGTCAGCTGGTTGAACAATTCGGCTCCCCCCTGCTGCTGCTCGACAAGGCAGCCGTCCGCAAACAGTATCGGGCCCTGGCCGCCGCCCTGCCCGATGTACGATTGCACTATGCACTCAAACCCCTGCCCCATGAGGCGGTGGTCTCTGTCTTGAAGGAAGAGGGGGCCTGTTTCGATCTGGCCACCAATGGCGAAGTGGATCTGGTGCGCAGTCAGGGGGTTCGCCCGGGACGTTGCATTCATACCCATCCCATCAAGCGCGACAGCGATATCCGTTATGCGCTGGAGTTCGGCTGCACTGTGTTTGTCTACGACAACCCGCTGGAGCTGGAGAAGTTCATTCCCTACAAGGACGAAGTGAAACTGCTGCTGCGGGTCAGCTTCCCGAACCCCGAGACCAAGGTCGATCTCTCCAAGAAGTTCGGCTGCACTCCGGAGCAGGCGCTGCCGCTGCTGCAACTGGCCCACGCCAAGGGGATCAAGGTGATGGGGCTGTCGTTCCACGTCGGCTCGCAAGTGCCTCATGCCCGTCGCCATGTGCAGGCCATCGACGCCTGCCGCGAGATCATGGAGCAAGCCTGGGCGCTCGGGCTCAAGCCCTGGGTGCTGGATATCGGCGGCGGTTTCCCGGTCGATTATGAGGGGGGCGAGTTCGATATCGACGGCTTCTGCGCCCCGATCCGCGAAGCGCTGGCCAAGCTGCCCGCTACCGTGCAGAAGATTGCCGAACCGGGCCGCTTTATCAGTGCGCCGGCCATGACTTCGGTATCCAGCGTGATGGGCAAGGCCCACCGTGGCGACAAGATCTGGTACTACCTGGATGATGGCCTCTACGGCAGCTACAACGGCCAGCTCTATGACCACGTCACCTATCCGGTGAGCACGCCTTATGCCAGTGGCGAGCTGCATAACTCGGTACTCTCAGGCCCCACCTGCGACAGCGTGGACGTGATCCGCGATGGCATCATGCTGCCCGATCTGGCTATCGGCGAACTGGTGGTTGGCAAGGTGATGGGCGCCTATACATGGGCCTCCGCCTCCACCTTCAACTTCTTCCCCAAGGCGAGCATCCTCATTCTGGACAGCAGTCAGAAGGGGCAGAAACTGGTGGCCGTCGCTTAAGACCGACACCCGAATGCAAAGAGGGGAAGCCAGGCTTCCCCTCTTTCGTTTTATCTTGCCAGATCTGGCTAGACGAACTGACTGGTCAGCAGCCAGCCGGTGTAGGCGACGAAGCAGGTGAGCAGCACGCCCCCCTCCAACCGGTTGATACGGCCCTGCCCCTTGCGGCCCAGACACATCACCAGCAGCAGCAGGGTCAACCCCATCATGATGCTCCAGTCGCGGGAGAGCACTTCCGGCGCCACATCCAACGGATGAATACCCGCCGCGATCCCCACCACCGCCAGGGTGTTGAACAGGTTGGAGCCCAGCACGTTGCCAAGGGCCAGATCATGCTCGTTCTTGCGAATGGCGATGAGAGACGAAGCCAGCTCCGGCAGGGAGGTTCCTATCGCGACTATGGTGAGACCAATCACCAAATCGCTGATACCAAGCGCCTGAGCGATGGTCACCGCCCCCCAGACCAACAGGCGGGAAGCGCCGATCAGCAGCACCAGCCCGACCACCAACCAGAAAACGGCGCTCTTGAGGGACATCCCCTCGCTCTCGATATCCTCGGCGGTCTCGGTATCCAGCGCATCTCCCTTGCCATTCATGCCAGCCCAGATGGACCAGCCCATCAGGGCAACGAAGACGGCCCCCAGAATGACCGCATCCATCCGGCCCAGATGACCATCAATCAGCAGGGCACCTGAGAGCAGGGTAATACCGAGCAGGATGGGGATCTCCTTGCGCACTACCTGAGAGGCCACCGCGATAGGGCTGATCAGTGCCGTCAGACCCAGGATCAGCGCGATATTGGTGATGTTGGAGCCATAGGCATTACCAAGCGCCAACCCGGGATTGCCCTGGGACGCCGCCAGCGCCGAGACCACCATCTCCGGGGCCGAGGTACCAAAACCGATGATCACCATGCCGATCAGCAGCGGCGGCATCCCCGCATAACGGGCGGTCGCCGCAGCACCATCCACAAACTTGTCAGCACTCCAGACCAGCAGCGCCAGTCCGGCAATCAGGGCAACAACAGCCAGGGTCATAACATCTCCATCCCATCGCCAGTAAGCAACAGAGTCAGGACAAGCTCCTGACCCGATTCAAAAGTGGCGCCAGTGTAACGAGCCAGCCTCCCATTTCAAGGGGAAATCAAACTGCGATTAACATTTCACAGCACAGCCAGCAGACTCGCGGCATCGGAGACCTCAAACTTGCCAGGCGCCTCCACAAACAGCTGCTCGACCACGCCATCGTTGGCGATCAACGCAAAGCGCTGGGCGCGGATACCTCCAAAGGCGCCGGTATCCTTGGCCAGACCCAGCGCCCGGGTCCAGCTGCCGTCGCCATCCGCCAGCATGGTGATCGCCTCGGCATTCTGGGCCGTCTGCCAGGCCCGCATCACGAAAGCATCGTTGACCGACAGACAGCAGATGGCATCCACCCCTTTGGCCATAAACTGATCGGCCAGCACCACATAACCGGGCAGGTGGGCATTGGAGCAGGTGGGAGTAAAAGCACCGGGTACCGCAAACAGCACTACTTTTTTACCGGCGAACAGCGTCTGGCTATCCCGCAGCTGCTTGCCCTCGGCGGTGATAAAGGTAAATTCGCCCGAAGGCAGAGTCTGACCCATCGCAATCATTGTGCTCGTCCTTAAGTGGAGGGAGGAGGCCCCAGTCTACCCCACTGCCGAGCTGTGACACAGACCTCCCTTTGCTTGGATCATTTGAACTAACCTTGAGCAGGATCAGCCGACCAAGGAGGCCTCATGCAGCACTATTACGATGGACTGGAAATTCGCCCCCCCGCCTTGCGCGAACAACAGCAGCTGGAGCAGCTCAATCATCAGCTTACCCATGTCAGTCAATATTGCGCCGGTTACTCCAGCGTCTATCGCCAGTGCCGCCTCGAGGATCTGGCAGAGCTGGCCACCCTGCCACTGCTCGACAGCAAAGAGCTGTTTGCCGCCCAGCAGGCTCACCCTCCGTTCGCCGGACTCACCGGCCGCCCCGCCAGTCAGGCGTTGCGGGTCTTCTCCTGTCCGGGCCAGCTGGCCATCCCCGAGTATGCGGGAGCAGACTGGTGGGGGGCCGCTCGAGCACTGTTTGCCGCCGGCTTCAAGCCAGGTGAGGTAATACTCAATGGCCACGACTATCATGCCGGCCCCACCGCCTTTATTTTCGATAACGGCGCCCGCCAGCTGGGCGCCCCCGTGGTGCCCTGCGGGCCCCACGATACCCAGCGCCAGCTGGAGGCGCTGCTGCGCTATCAACCCACCGGCTACGTCGGTCCGCTGGTGACCCTGCTCGATCTGCTGGAAGCGGCCGAAGCGGCCGACATCCCGACCGACTCGCTGCGCCGCGCACTGCTGTGTGAAGCCACTCACCCGGAAACCACGCCGCTGCGCGCCATTCACGGCATTGCGGCCCTCAACTGTCTGGTGTGGCAGGATGTGGGGGTAGTGGCTTACGAGAGCCGACCAGGAGAGGGATTTATTGTGAGCGAGAGTTGCATCATCGAGATCATCGATCCCGCCAGCGGCGAGCCGGTGAGCGGCGACGAGACCGGCCAGCTGGTGGTGACCCGACTCGATCTGGAGTATCCGCTGCTGCGGCTAGCCACCGACTGGCAAGGGCACTGGCTCGCCAAGCCGAGCGCTTGCGGGCGCACCAACCGACGCCTCAAGCTGGCGTAGCAGACCAACTAAATGCACAAAGGCAGACGGGCAGCCATCAGGCTGCCCGTCTTGTCTCTGAAGAAGAGGATATATGAAATTGTTCAGCGCCTCGCCTGCCAGGTGGCGATGGCGAGCAGGGAGTCGGGGGTAAATTCGCTGGCACGCTCGGCGATCTCGGCCAGGCTCATCCAGTGCACCGAGCTCACCTCTTCGGCCTGCAACTGCAGCGGCCCCTGATAACGGCAACTGAAGAGGCCACCCCAGACCCGGTAGCCCTCCCCTTCCGCATAAAAGCTGCCAAAGCCCTGCAGAGGAACATCTATAATCCCCAGCTCCTCGGCCAGCTCGCGGCGGGCGGAGCGCTCCATCTCCTCACCGGTGGTGACCACGCCACCAGCGCAGGCATCCAGCATGCCGGGGCAGAAATCCTTGCTGAGGGTGCGTCGCTGCACCAGGATCCGATCCGCGTCGTCGAGCACCAGAATATAGCTGGCGCGATGGCAGAGATTCTCCCGCCGCACCTTGGCTCGCTCGGCCACGCCAATCACCCGGTTATCCTCGTCCACCACATCAACCCATTCCACGCACAGGCCCTTTTATTTGTTCCATTCAAGCCCGCAGTATATCGGTGCGGTGGTTTGTCATGGCACAACTTTTTCGATGATGCCGTCAATTTGCCGAGCTCACTGGCAAAATAAGGATTCATGCAAATCTTTATAAACCGTCATATCAGTGTCATCGACCGACACCATAGTGTGCCCTGTCCAGGCAATCAGGGAACCGTGTGATGAAGGTATTCAAGCAGTTATCCCCACGGCAGATCGCTCGCTACATCAAGAGCTTTCATCGAGGCTATTTTGCCATCGAGTCGCTGGGGACATTTGAATTCAACGCGGGCAGGATCAGCCTCCATGGCCTGACCTGCCGCCAGCGGCTAAGACTGGCTCGCCAGATCAATCTGGCGGTCAGACAACTTGGTCACCGCGACCCCTTGCCGGACATGTGAGTCAAAGGGTCTTGCCCTACTGTCTGTTGTGCATCCATGCTTTGCCCGCCGGCTACTGGCCGCGCGGGCCGTTTTCGATATCGGTAATGATGCCGTTGCGCACCGTCACAAAGCGCATGAACTCGTTCTTGCCGAAGTTGTAGGTCCAGCGTTCACCATATTTGACCTGCACCATGTTGCCAAACTGGTTCTCCTCGTTGCGGTTGAGCTCTTCACGCAACATCGGCTCACCGCACTTGAGCAGCATCTCGGCGGTGGTGTCTCCCTCGGTGATCAGGGCGTTCTTGCAGCGCATGGCATCAGCACTGGCCGGAATGCTCAGCAGCAACAGAGCAAGCCCCGCTACTTTCTTCATCTTCTTGCTCATCGGGTTCTCCTTATCCTCTCTAATGAGTCGCAGTATGCCTGCTTCCGTTTCTGAAAAAACCAGTCAATGGCGCAAAAACGCCGTCCTTTTCTGCTCTCCAGCCCGCTGGCCGCGACAAATACTGTCTATCACATAACCCAAAAACAAACGGCGACCCGAGGGTCGCCGTTTGCATCAAGCCAGCAGGATCACAGGATGTCCAGCAGTTCGACTTCAAATACCAGCGCAGAGTAAGGCGGGATGGAGCCCGCACCACGGGCACCGTAGGCCAGATCGTGGGGGATGTAGAGCTTCCACTTGGAACCAACCGGCATCAGCTGCAGCGCTTCAACCCAGCCAGCGATCACGCCGGTTACCGGGAATTCAGCCGGCTGGCCGCGAGCGACAGAGCTGTCGAATACGCCACCGTGGGTGAAGGTTCCGTGGTAGTGCACACGCACGGACTGACCGGCTACCGGAACGGCACCGTTGCCTTCTACCAGCACTTCGTACTGCAGACCGGAGTCGGTCACCTTCACTTCAGCGCGCTTGGCGTTATCAGCCAGGAAGGCTTCGCCGTCAGCAGCGGCGGCCTTGGCGGCGGCTTCCTGCTCTTCTTGCATACGCGCAGTGATCACCTGGAAGGCATCATTGATATCGTCACGGCTGACCGCGAACTCCAGACCATTCAGGGCATCTGCCAGACCTTGTTGCAGGGCCGGGATATCCAGACCGGCGAAGGCTTGCTGCGCCAGCTGATCACCCATGTTGCGGCCGATGCCATAGCTGGCCTTCTGTTCGATAGAGTCGTATTGGGACATTGAGATGTTGCTCCAGATCCATGTAGTAAAGAGGCGGGATAATATCAGACTTTTGGCCGGGGTGCTGCCGGGGGCGCCCCTGATTTCCCCGTCAGTGGGAGGAACTTCACACAAGATGCGGATGAACGCCGCCCAACGACGGCGATCTGCTTAACCGCGATCCAGCAAGGCTCTGACCGCAGCCACCTTGGCGCCATCGGTGATATTGACCCGACCATCGTCCGAAGTGCCCATATTGACGCCATGGGGTACCATGCCACCACGCCAGCCCATGCCGGACATATGCACTTCGCTCACCCCAGTGAACTCGATAATGGTCCGCACGTTGTCGGCATTGACCCCGGCCCCTGGCATCAGGCTGGCACGTCCTGCCAGCGCTTGTTGCATCTCCTGCAGGGTTTCCAGCCCCGCCAGCGCGGTCGGCGCATGGCCCGAGCTTAAAATGCGCTCGCAACCGGCAGCGACTATGGTCTCCAGATCGAGGCGCCAGTCGGAGGAGAGGTCGATGGCGCGATGGAAGGTGACCCCCAACGATCCTGCTGCATCCACCAGCTGTTTGAGCTTGGCGGCAGGCACCCGCCCCTCCTCATCCAGCAGACCGACCACCACCCCTTGCAGCCCCGCAGCGCGTGCCGCCGCGATATCTTGCAGCATCATCTCGAACTCGCCGTCGTTGAAGCAAAAATCCCCGGCACGCGGGCGGATCATGGCATAAACCGGCACGGTGGCGTGACGGGCTGCCTGCTGCATAAAACCGTAGGAGGGGGTCAGGCCGCCCAGACCCAGCGCAGAGCAGAGCTCGATGCGGTCCGCCCCGGATTGCTGGGCAGTAAACAGGGATTCCAGGTTGTCGATACAGATTTCAAGACGGGTCATGAGGACTCCTTTTTCGGGGAGATCAGACCCCACATCTGATCTCATAGATTGAGCAAGGCTGCGCCGCGCACACCACCGGCACCGCCAAAGCGGGCCTGGCGGATCTCGGGCAGGGCGACCCCGGGCAGCAAGTGACCGGGCAGACGCAGCGGCAGCTGTTCATAGAGGGCGGGCAGGCCGCTCAGGCCGCCCCCCAACACCACCACTTCGGGATCAATCACCGAAATGGCGGTGGCAAGCCCGGCGGCCATGATCTCCAGCCAGCAGTCGACCGTCTCGACCGCATGGGGTTCATGGGCCTCGAAGCGTCCCACAATCTGGTGACCCGTGGCGCGCTGGCCATGGAAATGGTGATAGAGACGCTCCAGACCGGTGCCGGAGGCATAGGTTTCAAAACAGACCAGACGACCGCAACCGCAACGGGGACGGGGCAACTCGGGGTACTTCATCAGCATGGTCGCGGGCAAGGGGTAGTGACCAATCTCGCCAGCCAGCCAGTTGCGCCCCTGAATAAGCTTGCCTGCCAGATAGACGGCGCCGCCGATGCCGGTGCCGATGGTGACACCAAGCGCACTGCCTGCGCCGTCGGCAGCCCCTTGATGCACTTCGGACCAGAGGAAGCAGTTGGCGTCGTTATCCACCTTGACCGGCCGCTCCAGCAGCTCGGCCAGATCGGCGCCCAGATGGCGACCATTGATGGAGGGCAGATTGGCCGCCACTATGCTGTGATCCTGGCTGTTGATGACACCGGGGAAACCGATGCCGACCGAGCCCCGAGCGCCGAAGCGGGCATCCGCCTGCTCGACCCGGGAGCGGATCAGCTGCTGCAGCCCCTCGTAATCGTTGCCCGGGGTGCTCATGCGCTCCTCGTGGCAGAGGTTCAATGCACCGTCATAGACCGCGAAGGCGATCTTGGTGCCACCGATATCAAAGCCGTAATACATGCCAGCACTCCCTTGTCAGCCCGTGTTTATCCAACTCTGTTCCAAGGGGGACATTGTATTAATTCGCAAAAAAAATAAAGTGACCGGGGACGAAAAACGGGAGAGTGATCAGAGCAAACGGCTCATTTGTCGCTGCAGGCAGGGCTGCCCGAGGCTTATCAGGGTGCGCTCTGCGCCATCAAAGACGAAGCCGCGGCGCAGGTAGAACCCCTCGCCGATGTGGTTGCCATCGAGCAGCCACAATTTGACGCTATGGCAACCGGCGCGGCGCATCTGCATCGCCACCGCCTGCCACAGCCGTTTGCCATAGCCTTGTCGCCAGTGGTCGGGATGGAGGTAAAAGGCGCGGATCAGGGCGCTGCTCTGCCCCGCTTCCTGTTGTGGTTGCCAGTAGAGCAGGCCTATCACCACCTCATCGAGACAAAGCAGCATGGGCCTTGGGCCCTGCTCGGCCAGACGGCTCTGCCAGATCTGCAGATGAGCGGTAACATCCAGCTGCTCCAGCAGATCGGCACCGAGCACCTGGCCATAGGCAGCGAGCCAGCTGGCTCGCTGCATCACCGTCATGGCGGCGGCATCATCGCTGCGCGCCATGCGCAGGCTTATGCCTTGCATTGGGGCTCCAGACCGTTGGCGCGGGCCTGCTCATAGAGCGGCAGCACTTGCGCCTGTTGCGCCTGCAACTCGGCGATCCGGTTCTCGTTGCTCGGGTGGGTAGAGAGCAGTTGCGGCGGCGTGTTGCCACCGGCGGCGGCACTCATGTTTTGCCACAGGGGGATCGCCTCGGCCGGATTGAACCCGGCACGCGCCATCAGCTCAAGCCCCAGCCGATCCGCTTCGCTCTCCTGAGTACGGCCGTAGGGCAGCATCACTCCGACCTCGACCCCGAGGCCAAGGGCGGCCATGGTGGCGCCGCGATACTCGCTGGTGCCCATGGCAATGTCCGCAGCCGCCAGACCGATCCCCGCCAACTGGCTGCGTGAGAGTCGCTCGTTGGAGTGCTGGGCCAGCACGTGAGTCAACTCGTGACCGATGACGGTCGCCAGCTGATCCTGATTCTTGGCCACCTTGAGCAGGCCGCTGTAGACCCCGATCTTGCCGCCGGGCAGGGCGAAGGCGTTGACCTGCTTGGAGTCAAACACCACCACTTCCCAATTGGTGATGCCATAGCTGGCCGGCACCTGGGCGGTCACCGCCTTGGCGACACAGGAGACATAGGCGTTGAGTTTGGCATCCTTGCTCACCTTCTCCTGCTTTTTCATATGCTCGAAGGAGTCGGCACCAAGCTGGTTCATCTGCTGGGGGGAGTAGAGCAGCATCTGGCTGCGGCCAGTCGGCGACTGGGCGCAGGCGACCAGCAGGGAACTACAGAGGGCTACCAGGCCAAACTTGGAGAGGGACGCAATCATGAAGGGATCCTTTGCCATAACGTTGCCCTATTCTCGGAAATGCAGCCCTGCTACGCAAGGGAACCTGCCCCCGGCTGGCGGAAAAACATCCATCCAGCGCTATTAACAGAACTGACAGTCACCAAAAACAAAACGAGCCCGATTGGGGCTCGTTTTATCAGTAGATGCTGGCAGCAAGCGGTTACATGATGCCCAGCTTTTTCAGATCCGCCTGCACCACCTTGGCCGGTACCGGTACGTAGCCATCTTTGGCAACGATGTTCTGGCCCGCCTTGGAGAGCATCATCTTGACGAACTCCTGCTCCATCGGAGAGAGCGGCTTGTTCGGATGCTTGTTCACGTAAACGTACAGGAAGCGTGACAGCGGATATTTGCCGGTGATGGCATTATCGGCAGTAGCATCGACAAAGGTCTTGCCATCCTTGGAGAGCGGAATGGCACGAACGCCGGAGGTAACGTAACCAATACCGGAGTAACCGATACTGTTGAGGGAAGCGGAAACAGACTGCACCACGGAGGCGGAACCCGGCTGCTCGTTCACACCGCTCTTGAAGTCACCATTACAGAGCGCGTGCTCCTTGAAGTAACCGTAGGTGCCGGATACCGAGTTGCGACCGAACAGTTGCAGATCCTTGCCGGACCAGCTGCCATCCAGACCCAGATCAGACCACTTGGTAGCCGCCTTGGCTTCGCCGCACTTGAGTGTGCTGGAGAAAACGGCATCAACCTGCTGCATGGTCAGCCCCTTGATGGGGTTGTCCTTGTTGACGAATACCGCCAGGGCATCGACGGCAACGCGGATAGCGGTCGGCTTGTAGCCATAACGCTTCTCGAACGCTTCGATTTCACCGGCCTTCATGGCGCGGCTCATGGGACCAAACTGGGCAACCCCTTCGGTCAGGGCGGTCGGTGCGGTAGAAGAGCCGGCCGCCTGGATCTGGACATTTACGTTGGGGTAGACACGCTTAAATTCTTCTGCCCACAGGGTCATCATGTTGGCCAGAGTATCAGAGCCGACAGAGGACAGGTTGCCTGAGATACCGCTGGTCGGAGTGTAATCCGGCAGATCCTTGTCGACACCATAGGCCAGGGTGCTGGCAGAAAACAGGGTTGCTGCGGTAAATCCTATTACACCAGCCAGTTTGTTGAGTTTCATCCAATCTCTCCAAAGTTACAGAAGGTCCGTTCTTAAGACGGCGCCAGTATCTGACCTGGCAGTGACAAATTTATGGATTAAATGTGACACTTTAATGACATGACAACAAAGTTGCACAAATGCAGAGAGGGCCCGCATTGTGGCCCTCTCGAATTTACTAACCCATTGTCATAAAAGGCTATTTTAACACCACCATACGAGCCGGTATCATGAAGCTGAAGCGACTGCCAAGGCCGACACGACTTTCAATCTCGAGCTGACAGTCATGATGACTGAGGGCATGCTTGACGATGGCAAGGCCGAGTCCGGAGCCACCGGTGTGGCGGGAGCGGGCCTTGTCGACCCGATAGAACCGTTCGGTCAGCCGCGCCAGATGCTCGGGGGCAATCCCCTCCCCCTCATCCCTCACGGCAAACAGCGCCATTGCCCCCTGCTTGCGCCACTCCACGCTGATCTTGCGCCCTGCCGGTGTGTAGTGGATGGCGTTGTAGACCAGATTGGAGACGGCGCTGCGCAGCTGCTCCTTATCCCCGCGCACAAACAGGTCTGGCTGCACCATGAATTCGATCTGGTGGGCCCGTTCGCCCGAGAGCGCCCGCGCCTCCTGCTCCAGCAGTCCGAGCATGGCAGGTATGTCCACCAGATGGGAGAGATCAACGGTCGGTGCCGCCTCGATGCGCGACAGGGTGAGCAGCTGGTTGACCAAATTGTCCATCCGGATGGTCTGCTCCATCATCACCCGGTGCGCCTTGGCCCACATGGCAGGCGGGGGCGGATCTTCAGTCATCTCCAGATAGCCCTTGAGCACGGTGAGCGGAGTGCGCAGCTCGTGGGAGACATTGGAGACAAAGTGCTTGCGGGTCTTCTCCAGACTGCGCAGGCGGGTGACATCGCGTACCACCAGCATCGCCTGATCGGAGGCGTAGGGCATAATGCGAAACTCGAGAAACTTCTCTTCGTTGATCGGAGAAGTCATCTCCAGTGGTTCATCATAGCTCCCCTTCCCCAGATAGGCGGCAAAGGCAGGATGGCGGATCAGGTTGCCAATGTGCTGACCTGCATCTTCCGGCCAGCGGAAACCGAGCAGTTGCTCTGCCAGCCGGTTGCACCAGAGGATGCTGCCATCTTCGCGAAACACCACGGCCGCATCGGGCAGCGCCTCGGCCCCCTCCCGAAAGCGGCGGATCAGCCCCGCCAGCTCGCGCCGCCGAGCCCGGTGACGCTGTTGCAATTTGTAGATCCCGTTGAAAATGTGCTCCCAGCTGCCACTGCCGTTAGGTGGTACCAGGCTGCGGTCGTGCCACAGCCAATCAGACAGCCGCTTCTGAAAACGGTAATGCCAGCCCAGATGCAACACTGCCGCCACCAACAGGCAGAGGGCAAGATGATCAATCAACCAGCCAACCAATGCGAAGGGGGCGTAGAAAAACGCCATTCGCCACAACTGTCGCCGCCAGGCGTAAGGTTGCAACATAACTGCCTCTAGAGACGGGTTGAGAAGCGGTATCCGGCTCCACGCACCGTCTGGATCAATCTGTCGTGCCCTGTCTCTTCAATCGCCTTGCGCAGGCGCCGAATATGCACATCCACGGTTCTGTCCTCGACGTACACATTGGTACCCCAGACATTGTTGAGCAACTGCTCACGGCTATAGACCCGCTCGGGGTGAGTCATGAAGAAATGCAGCAGCTTGAATTCGGTCGGCCCCATGTCGAGCGCCTTCTCCTCGGCACTGACCCGGTGGGAGACGGGGTCCAGCTTGAGCCCCTGCACCTCGATCACCTCGTCTACCGAGGTGGGGGAGACTCGGCGCATCACCGCATGGAGGCGAGCGGTGAGCTCCTTGGGCGAGAACGGCTTGGTGATATAGTCGTCGGCACCGGCCTCCAGACCACGCACCTTGTCCTCCTCCTCACCGCGGGCGGTGAGCATCACCACCGGGATCTGGCGGGTCACCTCATCCTGCTTGAGCTGTTTGATAAACTGGATGCCACTGCCGCCTGGCATCATCCAGTCCAGCACGATAAGTTCCGGGTAGGGTTCACGCACCTTCGCCAGTCCGTCGGCGAAATCTTCCGCTTCAATCGTCTCATACCCCTTCTGCTCCAGCACGAAACAGAGCATTTCGCGGATCGGTGCTTCGTCCTCGACCACCAGAATTCGCTTAGCCATTCCCTTCTCTCTCCTCTGTGAAGATGGGTGCGCCAATTATTAGAATTTTCTGTGACACTTTTATGACTTTATGACAGGCGGGATGATAAACGTTTTCAGATTCAGTTGGCAGCAGCGCGTTGCAGCAGGTCCCAGCGGTTGCCACTGATATCCTCGAACACTACCACGGTGCCGTAGGACTCCTGTCGAGGCTGTTCACAAAAATGGACACCATACTGCTGCATCCGCCGGTAATCCCGCCAGAAGTCATCGGTCTCGAGGAACAGAAATACCCGTCCGCCACCCTGTTTGCCAATGGCGGCCAGCTGCTCCGGGGTCGCAGCCCGCGCCAGCAGCAACGAGGAACCCGAGCTGCCAGCGGGAGCAACCCGCACCCAGCGTTTGCCCGGTTTGCCCGGTTCGTCGAGCCGGGTATCTTCCAGCAGCGCAAACCCCAGCCCCTCGGTGAAAAAGGCGATAGCCTCGTCATAGTCGGCCACCAGCAGGGTCAGGGCACCAATAGATTGTCTGGTCATCTTGCTCTCGTCTTTAACATGTCATGCTACCGCCCTCAATGCGCCACTACCCGGTTGCGTCCCTGCGTCTTGGCCTGATAGAGCGCCTCGTCGGCACGTTTGAGTACGCATTCCCATGGCTCTCCCCCCCGCTCGGCCACCCCGAACGAAGCGGTCACCCGCAAGGCCAGCGGCCAATGGGGAGATGCCTCCAGCAGGGTGCGCAGCCGCTCGGCCAGGATACACGCCCGCAACTCATCGTAATCAAGGCAGACCAACACAAACTCCTCTCCCCCCCAGCGCACCAGATGGCAGAGGGGATCGCAGTGGCGCAGGATCTCGCTGACCAGCAGTTTGAGCACCTCGTCTCCCACCGGATGGCCATGGCTATCGTTGATCTGTTTGAAGTGATCCACATCGATATAGACAAGAGTGCAGGGCTGCTCACCTATCTCGAGCAGCAGTCGCTCACCGCCGAGCCGGTTGAGGGCGCCGGTCAGGGCATCATAACAGGCCTCCTCGCGGGAGCGGCGATTCTCTTCACTCAAGGTCCGGTTGAGCGCCTCGGCC
Source organism: Aeromonas sp. 600282 (assembly GCF_049175755.1). Taxonomy (NCBI): domain Bacteria; kingdom Pseudomonadati; phylum Pseudomonadota; class Gammaproteobacteria; order Aeromonadales; family Aeromonadaceae; genus Aeromonas; species Aeromonas sp. 600282. The sequence goes on from NZ_JAAKVR010000003.1 coordinate 209,287, forward strand.
TCCAGTTTGGCCTGATGGGCATGCTGCAAGCGCTGCTTCATCAAAAGGTGGTTGATCAGAAAAACGGTACAACCGTAAAGAAACCAGACAAACAGGATCAGCCGATAGAAGAGGGTGGCATCGAGCCAGCTACCGTGAAACTGCAGCGCTTCGATCACCACGCCATGCTTACCGGGCGGCATATCTGAACCAGCCATAACCTCGATGGCATAAACCCGATCCAGATTGGCCCCCTGCTGCTGCAACGGCACATTGTAACGGGTGATCCACCAGGTCGCCGGGGTAAACACATCCAGTGGCACCTCGTGATCCCGGCCGTAATCCGCCGGCCGAAAAATGATCTCGTTGAACTTGGATTGCTCAGGCTCATCAACCCGGTCATAGACCGGATTGTAGTTGCGCAGATACAAGCGCCAATCCTGCTCGCCAGCCCCGGTTACGCTCAAACGGATATGAAGTGTGCCAAAACGGGTCAGATTAATCCCCTTGTCACGGGGGGTCAGGGTGAGGATAAGGCCGCAACTTGGGTAGCTGGCGGGATTGGCGGTTAACGTACAGACCACTCCGGGATGATCATCCGCCGAGGGTTGATAGCGCACCGCCCCCGGCCCAGCATCCCGTGGCTGCTGCACTGTGATGGAGAGCGGCCACTCCTTGATATCGAGAACTCGCTCTGGCCCGAACTCGAACAGCAGGATGGCACAACCGGTGAGCGCCAGCAGATACCAGAATAGTGACTCGGCCAAACGGGAACCGGACGCGATCATGCTTACCCTAACCCCTGAATATGAAGGCACAGCCATTCACTCGGGCAGACAACCGATCGTTGCTGCCAGATGGCCCATGATAACAGGGCTCTATGATAATCCCTGTAACGACAAGAAACAGGCTACTTATCATGGCATTCACACTGCATCGCTCCCGTTTTTTCCCATTAGAGCCCCCGTTCTGCCGATTGCTGGCGATAACGCTGGGGTGAACATCCCAGCTCCCGGTTGAACATGGCGATAAAGGCCGAGGTGGAGCCGTAACCGAGCCGCCAGCTGATCTCCTGAATGGGCATGTCCCCCTTGAGCCAGGCCAGAGCCTTGAGCAGCCGCAACCGCGCCCGCCACTGACCGAAGCTCATCCCCAGCTCCCGCAGGCAGCGCCGCGCCAGGGTGCGCTCTGTGGTATGCAGTTGTCCGGCCCACTGGGCCAGAGTTCGGGGATCGGCAGGATCGCTGTGTAACGCCGCCAGCATGGGAGCCAGCAGCTTGTCCTGACTCATCGGCAGGTAGCTCTCCTGACAGCGGGTGCGCGCCAGTCGCTCCACCAGTAACTCGGCCTGACGCTGATCCCACTCATCCGCCATATGGCTCACCCGCCGTTCGCAAAAATCGCTCAGCAGGGCGCGGATCAGCGGGGTGAGCAGCAGCAATCTGGGCTCTGGCGGCAGCTTGGCCGCCAGCTCGTGACTGACGTAGATGGAGGTGTAGTCGAGGGTCTGCTCGTTGTAAGAGGTGTGGTCGAGATCCGCCGGTACCCAGATCAGGTAGTCGGCAGGGGCCACCAGTCGCTGATCCCCCAGCTCTATCTCCATGATCCCCAGGCTGATCATGTTGAGCTGGCCCCAGGGGTGGGAGTGCAGCACGGTCGCGCTGTCGGCCAACATCTGCTGGTAACTGAAAAAGAGCGGATTGGGAGCGGGCAGAACGACATCTACCGGCTGAAAGTGGTGAGTGGCCATCAGCGCCCCTTGTCAGCGAGAGAGAGGAGCAGGCGTGATGCAACGCCCTGTTGGCTCGGTCTCCGGCACAGGTCAAAAGCAGCCATCAGTTGCGGGCAGACGCAGCCCGTGTGGGCCGGAATAAGGTGCATCAGAAAGAGTTGTCTTTTCTGCTGGGTCATCTGTCTGTTTTACGCTACTTGATAATATAAAGACAAGGGTAGACTTGGCCCCCTGTTAATAAGGAGCCTCTGATGCGAATCTTTTCCCCTCTTCTCTTTCCGCTGATGGCGGTGCTGATCTGGGCTACCAATACCGTGGTGTCCAAGGCGGCCGCCAGTGTGCTCGACCCCGCGGCTATCTCCTTCTATCGCTGGGTGATCGCCGCTCTGGCGCTGACCCCCTTCTGCCTGCCGCAGCTGTGGCGCCGCCGTAGCGAGGTTCGCCCCTGGCTCGGCAAGCTGCTGGTGCTGGCGGCGCTCGGTATGGTGCTCTACCAGTGCCTCGCTTACTACGCTGCTCACAGCACTTCGGCCACCAATATGGGGGTGATCGGCTCCCTCATTCCACTGCTCACCCTGCTGCAAGGGGCGCTCTTCTTCGGCCAGCGTCCCGGCAAACAGGCACTGCTCGGCATGAGTATCTCCCTGTTCGGCGTGCTCTGGCTGCTTGGCAAGGGCGAACCACTGGCCCTGCTCCATAACGGCATCAACCCGGGGGATGGCATGATGTTGCTCGGCTCCGCCAGCTACGCCCTTTACGGCCTCTTGATCCGCCGCTGGCAACTGCCGTTTGGCCCCTGGCTCAACCTCTACATGCAGATCCTGCTGGCCGTACTGCTGCTGGTGCCGCTCGCTCTCAGTGCCGACTCGATGGCGGTGCCGGCCGAAGGGTGGGGGCTGGTGCTCTTCGCCGGGCTCGCCTCCTCCCTGCTGGCGGCTTACTGCTGGACGCGCGGCCTCGCCTGCATGGGGGCAGAGCGCACCTCGGTCTTTATGAACCTGATGCCGCTCTGTACGGCGCTGATCGCCGTCGTCGGCCTGGGCGAGCCAATCCACGGCTATCACCTGCTGGGTGGCGGGCTGATCCTGGGCGGGGTGATGGCCTCCCAGCTGAAGGGGCGTGCGCCGGTAGCCGAACGGGAAGCCGCCTGAGAACCAACATCGTCCGGAAACAACAAGGGAGCCCATGGCTCCCTTGTTGTTTCTGCAATGCACGCCAGTGCGCATCTCAACCGGCCCGGCGCCAGCGGTAGCGACGCTCAGGCCGCCCGCGCTGGCCGTAATTGAGATCCACATCTACCCGGTCTTCCGACTCCAGATATTCCAGATAGCGGCGCGCCGTGGTGCGGCTGAGGGAGAGTCGCAGCGCCACCGTGTCGGTGGAGAAGACACTCTCCGGCTCACCCGCCAGCAGATCCAGCACCTGACGCAGGGTGATGCTGTCGATCCCCTTGGGAGTGACGCGCATCTCCTTGATCTGGGAGCGCCCTCCCTTGCCCAGCAGCTTGTCGAGATCTTCCTGCTCCAGCCGACCCCGCTCGCAGAGGCGGCTGTGCAGTTGCAGGATCTCGTCCAGACTCTGCTGGATGCGAAACAGCCGCAATGGTTTGATGACGTAGTCATGAACCCCCAGGTTGAGGGCCTGCTGGATGGTCTCCACATCCCGCGAGGCGGTCACCATGATGACATAGGCTTCGCGGTTGTGGCTGCGCAGGCGGCTCACCCACTCAAGGCCGGAGCCATCGGGCAGGGAGACATCCACCAGCAGCAGTTGGGGCACCACACCGGCCATCATGGCATCGGCCTGGGCCAGGGTGCCGGCCCGCCCCAGCAGGGAGAAACCGGGTGTCGCCGCCACCAGTTCTGACAAGATGGCACCGATCCGATCGTCATCTTCAATAACAAGCGTGATTATTGGGTCCATGGTTCACATTAATTGGTTTTTATTCAAATAGATACCAAACAGGGTGGTCTGCTCGGCGGTTCGCCGCCATTCTATCACACCCTCGTGCCGACCCACGGTCTCCTTGACCAGGAACAGACCCACCCCGTGATCGCCGCTCTGGCGACTCACCCCGTAATCGAACAGGTGATCGGCCAGCTCCTCGTCGACCCCCTCACCGCTATCCTCCACTTCGATCACCAGTCGCCGCCCCACATCGCACAGGGACAGCAGCACCCGCGGCGGCCGCTGCTGGCGGTTGCGCCAGGCCGCCTGCAGGCCGTTGTCCAGCAGGTTGCCAATGAGGGTAATGAGATCGGCCGAGACCGAGGCCGGATACTCCGCCAGCGCCGAATCGGGATCGAGTTCCAGGGTCACCCCCAGCTCGCGAGCCCGGCTGAACTTGCCGAGAATCAGCCCCGCCACCGGCTTGTTGTCGATCAGCCGCAGCAGCTCCTGCAGCATGGTCTGGCACGCTTCGTTCTCCTGCTGGATCAGCTCCACCGCCTGATCCACATGGCCCAGCTGCAACAGGCCGGAGAGGCTGCTCAGCTTGTTGGCAAACTCGTGGCTCTGCATCCGCAACATCTCGGCATACTGGCGCAGGTGGGTCACCTGCACCCCCAGACTGGCGGCCACCTCCGGACGGCTGAAGATCAGCAGCCGCCCCGGCGCCTTGCCCTGCACCGCCTGCCAGCGGCCAACGAAGGACTCCCCCTGAATGGTGAAGCTCACTTCCCCACCCTCCTGCTCCAGACAGGGGGCAAGGGGCGGCACCAGCTCCGCCAGCGACTGTCCCTGCAGGGCGTGGCGCCCGGTAACCGGCAGCCGCAGCTGATAGCTGGCGGTGCTGTTGATCATGTTGATGTTGCCGCGACCATCAAGGGCGATGACCCCTTCGGTGATGTGCTCAAGCACCAGATCCTGCAGGGTGAAACGGCGCACGATTGCCTCCGGCTCCAGATCGAGCAGAGTCTTGCGCAGCAGGTATTGCACCCAGAGTGCCAGCAGCAGGCCGCACCCCAGCACCGCAACGATGGCGCTGATGAGCAGGGCTACCCGCTCCATATAGATGCCCTCCACCTGCTGCATCAGATAGCCCACCACCACGGCCCCCATGACGCGCCCGTCACCGCCCACCACCGGGGAGAAGCAGCGGATCGCCGGCCCCATGGTGCCCCGATCCTTGGAGCAGTAGCTGCGCCGCTCCTGCAGCGCGGGCCAGATATCCTCGCCGCGAAACTTCTGCCCCACCAGCTCGGGGTTGGGGTGGCTGAGGCGGCGACCATGCTCGTCGGTTACCACCATATAGGTGGCGTCGGTGCGGTTGCAGACCGCCTCCACATAGTCGCGCAGGGTAGGGTCACGGCCCTGACGCAGGGCCTCGACCACCCGGGTGTCCGCCGCCATCACCCGTGCCAGATCGCTCCCCTTATCCTGCAGATTGCTCTCCAGCAGATGGCGGATAAAGAGGGCCAGCAGACTGCCCAGAATGAGGATCAGCAGCAGGGAGAGCCCGAGAGAAAGGGTGACCAACTGGTGGCGAAGTTTCATGCACATACCTTAAAACGTCAGGACGCAGCCCAATAGTGCGGATGCCACCAGGTCTGGTCAATCAAAGGAGCCGGATCGCCGACAAAATCGGCCAATCCTTCCTCGCGGGCGCAGAGCGCCACCGCTCTGGCGACGGCGCGGGCCACCTCTCCCACCTGTTCGATGGGGGGTAGCAGCCGACCCGCCACCAGCGGATAGGCGCCGACTGCCCGCACCGCAGCCAGCAACATGCCATCGCTGATGCGGCGCGCCTTGACCGCGCAGGCACCGAGACCAATCCCCGGGAAGACATAGACGTTGTTGCACTGGGAGACTACCCGCCGCTCGCCGGCCACCGTTACCGGCGCAAAGGGGCTGCCGGTGGCCAGCAGGGCGCGGCCATCTGTGGCGGCCCACACCTGCTCGGGGGTCGCCTCGGCACTGCGGGTCGGGTTGGAGAGTGGCAGGATCACCGGCTGATCGCACACCTCCCCCATCGCCTGCAACACCTCGCGGGTAAAGAGGCCACCCTGCCCGCTCACGCCAATCAAGACCGCCGGACGCACCTGGCGGATGGTCTCCAGCAGCGAACTGTTCCCCTCCTCAACGGCGCGGGCAAACGGCTGTTGGGCGCGAGTCAGGTTGGGACGATCGGCGCAGACCACCCCGTCCTGATCAAACAGCCAGACGCCATCGTGGCTCCCCGCAAGCTGGGCCAACATGGCGGCGATGCCGCAACCGGCAGAACCCGCCCCGACGATCAGCACCGGGGCATCGCACAGGGCGGTACCCGCCTGCTGCAACCCGGCCAGCACGCAGGCAGAAGCCACTGCCGCCGTGCCCTGAATATCGTCGTTGAACATGCAGAGCTCGTCCCTATAGCGGGTCAGCAGGTTGGCGGCATGCTTGCCGGCAAAGTCTTCAAACTGCAGCACCACTTGGGGCCAGCGCTTGCGAATGGCGGCCACCACCTTGTCCATGAAGTGGTAGTAGCTCTCGCCGTCGATGCGCGGGGATTGCCAGCCGAGGTAAGAGTCATCCTCCAGCAGCTCGGGGTTGTTGGTGCCCACATCGACACAGAGCGGCAGGGTACGCGCCGGATTGATGCCGCCAGCAGCGGAGTAGAGCGCCAGCTTGCCGATACAGATCCCCATGCCGCCGATACCGAGATCGCCAAGCCCCAGCACCCGCTCGCCGTCGGAGATGACGATCACATCCACCTCCTGCTCCACCGACTCGAGGATGTCGTCGAGATCGTCCCTGTCATGCCAGGAGAGGTAGAGGCCGTGGCTGCGCAGATAGAGGTCACTGTGGCGCTGGCACGCCTCCCCCACCACCGGGGTGTAGATGATCGGCAGCAGCTCCGGCAGGTGGTGGCGTACCAGATCGTAGAACAGCACAGGGTTGTCCTCCTGCAGCTGGCGCAGCAGCAGATGCTGGTCAAACGGACTCTGCATGGCGCTGACCAATCGGTAGATCCGGCGCCGCTGCTGGGAGAGGGACTCCTCCTTGTGAGGCATGCGACCCCGCACCCCCTGACGCTTGCGCTCGGCATAGGGCAGGCTGGTGCCCATCATGATGTCGTTCATCTTGTTTGTTCCTCAATCCGGTATCAGGCGAGCAGGGAGATAAGGGCGGTGGCCAAGATCAGCATCACGGCGCCGCCCAGGCGAGAGGAGATCTGGGCAAAGGGCATCAGCTTCATCCGCTGGGCCGCCGAGAGCACGGCTACGTCGCCGGTGCCGCCCATGTTGGCCATACAGAGCCCGCCGGTTATGGCCGCCTCGATGGGATAGAAACCGATCAGCTTGCCGACCAGCGCCGCGCCGAGGGCGCCACCGATTACGGTGACCATGACCAGCACGAAGTAGCTGACGGAGAAGGCACTGATCAGCTCGGGAATACTGGTATAGGCGACGCCGATCCCCACCAGCAGCGAGGGGGTGAGGTTGCTCACCACAAACTGGTACCAGTCGGCCGCCGCCTGCTCATAACGACGCGGCAGCACGCCGCTCACCTTGATAAAGGCGACCGCCAAAATCATCAGGGCGAAGGGGTGCATGGGGATAAAGTTGCCAAGCAGGGAACCCAGCACAAACATGCTGGAGCTGATGAAAAGGCCCATACCCAGACTCTGCAGGGTCGGCGCTTCGGCCTGCTCGTCAGCAATGCTCTGGCTATTCTCTTTGACCATCAGCTTGCCGTTGCCGGTCAGGGAGGGGTAACGGCGACCGAGCCGCGCCAGCAGGGAGCCCACCAGAATGGCCAGGGTATTGGCGATCACCACCGCCGGTACCATGCGCGACAAGAGATCCGCACTGGACATCTGCATCGGGCCGGAGAGGATCTCCACCAACGGCACCGCACCGGCGCCCATGCCACCGCCCATGATGGGCAGGCCGATCAGCAGCACGGCATTCTTGAAGCCATATCCCATCAGGGAGCCGACCAGCCCCACACTCAGCAGTGCCAGTGCGACGCCACCAAGAATAACCGGCAGGTAGCGCATGGCGGCATTTTTCAGCAGCGCGCCGCTCATGCCGAACACCGAACCGGTCACCAGACTGGCGATAAAGAAGTTGAGAAAGCCCCCCTCCTTCATGAAGTTGGTGATGACCTGCCCCGCCTGCACCGGCAGCAACTGATATTCAAACAGGGCGGCACCGCCGAAGATGGCGAGGATGGTGCCGCCCCCCAGGTATTCGCGGATCGGCATGATCCGCTCACCCAGCTCGGTCAGCAGGGTGCCCAGCACGAACATCAGCGCCAACGCACCGACCATGCCCAGTGGCAGCGAGCCATTCCAGCCGGAAAAGAGAACACAGGTCGCCAGCCCCAGAAATATAAAGAGAGGCATACCGGCAATTTGTTGGCCGCCCATAAAGGCGGCCTTTTCTTGTGTGGTTTGTAGGGGTGAGAGGTTTTTCATTGTTATGTACTCTGCGTGTGATTGTGGCCGCTACTTTATTGATCCCCCTCGCCCCTGTCGGTTAGCCAGATTGCAAAGCCATATAAAAACATTAAAAACTTAAACATCATGGTGCCGCCAACGTGCGCAGCACAATAGAACACCAGACATCCGATACCCGACCAAGTCAGGAAATAGGGTGATAAAACGAGCGAGCCCAATGGCGGATATTTGGGTGATCAGCAGTAATAACGATGCGATGATCTCCCCCCTTCGGGGAAATAACAGAGCCAGATGACAAGCTCTGCGACCATTTATCGCCACAGCTCCTGTGAGTGATTATCAGCGGGTAATGTCATCGCCATAACGCGAGTGCCACGGCATGCCACACCAGGGTTTGAGTCGGCGTGCAGGAAGCACGCACGATGAAAAAGGGTGAGGAGAAAGATGCAAAAAGGGGAGATTGAAATAGTGATGAGTCAAGCCAGCGAATACCAGAGCACTGGCTTGAACTCACAAGGATCACACACGGTCAGGTCTATTCTGCCAACAGCAATGGAATATTGGCGGGGTCAAAATCATGACTGATATCGGTACTTCTGATAGCGCCTTCCCGATTCACGCCATGGTGTGACTCTGCACCATATTCTCCATCACTCAACAGCGTTTCAATTGCCAGATACACACATCCACTGTCATATCCATCCACAACCCGTTTCCCCCTTGTTTTATAACCTCATCAATATTAGCGGATAAAAAAAGAGCTGCTCACTGAAGCTGAAAATTTCATGAAAATAATCGCCGGATATCCTCCATTCACGGCGCAATATCCGAATCGGCAAGAGAGCCTCGAGTGGATCAGCCCCGAAAATAATATCAGGGGCTCGAATGCTGCTCGCCCTCACCAACGAAAGATCCGACCAGAAACATGATTCACATCACACTATTTACTTAGCCTGCTAAACAAGTATGATAGTTAGCAGGCTAAGTACATTGAGGATGAGAAGATGACGGATCTGGAAAGGTTGCGCGAGCTGTCACTCGCCGAGCAGATAGCGCGGATGCACCGGCTATGGCGTACTGCCGCCGACCTGGAGCTGGCTCCCCTTGGCCTCACCCATCCCCGCTGGACCGCGCTGTGGAAGCTCTCCCGCATGGGGAACCATGTCAGCCAGAAGACCCTGGCCGAAGCCCTCGAAATAGAACTGCCATCCCTGATGCGCACCCTGGGCCAGCTGGAAGAGCAGGGTCTGATTGAGCGCCACTGCTGCAGTCAGGACAAGCGGGCCCGCATCGTCTGCGTGACCCCGGCTGGCCAGACCCTGCTCGATCAGATCGCCGACCGCATCATGAATATCCGCCGGGAGCTGCTGGGGGGCATCGACGAGCAGACCCTGCAGCTGTTTGAAGCCACGGTGCAGCGGATCTCGGCCAACGCCCTCAGCAAAATTGAACAACACCACGACCGACAAGCCGGAGGCGATACAAGCCCTCCCGAGACCGACACAGAGAGAGAATAAGATGACTCCGGATCAACAATTTACCCGCTGGATCAAATGGTCCATGGCGGGCTTTGCCACCTTGTTTGCCTATTTTCTGATAGCCGACCTGCTGATGCCCCTCACCCCTCAGGCGATGGCGACCCGGGTGGTCACCAAGCTGGCCCCCCAGGTGAGCGGCAAGGTGATCGAGGTCGCCGTTCACAACAACCAGCAGGTCAAGAAAGGGGATCTGCTGTTCAGGCTGGATCCGGCCCCTTTTGAACTGGCAGTGGAGCAGGCCCGCCTTGCGCTGGCGCAGGCAGAGCAGCAGAACAGTGAACTGGATGCCGCCCTGACCGCCGCCGTTGCCGAGATCAACGCCAAGGAGACCCTGGCCAGCCAGAAGTGGCGCGAGGCTGAGCGGATCGATGCGCTCTACCAACGTCACATGGTTTCGCTGCAACAAAAAGATGAGGCTGACAGCGCCCTGCGCAGCGCCCAGGCCAACCTGCGCGCCAGTCAGGCCAAACTGGCCCAGATCAAGGCCAGTCGTGGCGTGACCGGTGAGGACAATCTGTTGCTGCGCCAGGCCCGCAACCAGCTGGCGCAAGCGCAGCTGGCCCTCTCTTACAGCCAGGTCCACGCGGATCAGGATGGCACCATCACCAACCTGCAGCTCAAGCCGGGCAGTATCGCCAGCGCCGGCAGCCCGCTACTGGCACTGGTGTCGGAACAGGTGGACGTCATTGCCGATTTTCGGGAGAAGAGCCTGCGCCATGTTGGCGAGCAAACCCGCGCACTGGTCGCCTTCGATGGCGAGCCGGGTCAGCTCTATCCTGCTCGGGTAAGCAGTCTGGATGCCGGAGTGAGTGCCGGTCAGTTTGATGCCAATGGTCGACTGGCCGCGCCGGTGGAGTCTGATCGCTGGGTACGGGATGCCCAGCGGATGCGGCTGCACCTCGAGCTGGACCAGCTCCCCGATCATCTGCCAGCCGGGGCGCGAGCCACGGTACAACTGCTGCCGGACAATGCCCTGACCGCCATGCTGGCACGGGGCCAGATCCACCTGCTCAGCCTGCTCCATTATGTCTACTAACCACGCCACTCACCCGTCGGCCAATACCGCCCCAGCACACCCCACCGGTGGTGCTGCCGCTCACCTCTGGTATCGGCCCCTCACCGGCAACGAGCTGCGCCAGTGCCTGCGCATCGCCTTTGGCTGTACCACGGGCTTTCTGCTCTGCAAGCTGTTTGGCTGGAATTACGGGGTCTTCTATACGGTCACACCGGTGCTACTGCTGGGGATGGTGCCTGTAATGAATGGTCATGCCGCGCGCCAGCTGATCGCGGCGGCGGTGGTCTGTGGGGTGGAGGTCGGGCTGCTGGGTGGGCTGTTTGGCAGCCATCCGGCGCTGATGACCCCCATCGCCTTCATGCTGTTTCTCTACCGCTTCGCCGCCATGTCGCGGGGCAGCCTGTTTCTGTTCGGGGCCAACGGGGTGCTGAGCCTCAGCATCATGCTGCACTTTGCCAGCTATCCGCAGACCGACCTCAACGACCTGATCCTCAACAATATCTGGGCGAGCGTGCTGTCGGTGCTGATCGCTTACCTGATGACCATGCTGATCCCGGATGTGGAAGCCAGACCCAAGCCAGCCTCGGCCCCCAAGGCGCCGCACCGGATGCGCCATGAAGCCCTGCTGGGTGCCACTGTGGCCACCCTGTCGTTTCTGGTATTTCAGGTGTTTGACCTGCGCGACTCCATGTCTGCCCAGGCCACAACCCTGCTGGTGCTGTTCCCCATGCACTGGAACGGTGCGCTGAGTTATGCCCGCAAACGGGCGATGGGCACCTTGCTGGGGGTCACCTTCGGCCTGCTCGGCCAGCTGCTGCTCTATGACTGGTCAGGGCAACTGTTGCTTGTCGCTCCACTGCTGTGGCTCGGCGCCATGTTGTTCAGCCATGCCCATGTCAAGGAGGCAGGCGGCTCGGGGGTCGGCTTTGGCGCCCTCACTACCCTCGGCATCCTGTTTGGCCAGTACCTCACTCCGGGCAACGATCTGGTGTTCAGCGCCCTCTACCGAGTGAGCAGCATCCTGTTTGCCATCGTGGTCACCCTGCTGGCCTGCTACCTCGTCCACCGGTTGCTCAACCGCTTCGAGGCGACCCGCTTCGGTTATTGATCTCCTGTTGTAAGCACTGTTGTCAGCCCATGGATGAGCTCTTTTTCGCCCCGTCGCCTGCCGGGGCTTTTTTTCTCGCCCTCGTTTACCTCCCTCACCAATACTCCTGCCACTACAAGTCAGCGCAGAAGTGTGGCTATGCTTTTAAGGCTGCTGTCGGTGAGGTGCACACTTATGGTTCCGTTGTTAAAAAAATGGCTGGTTTGTCTGATGCTGTTGGCTACCAGCCCGCTCGGGGCCACCCCGCTTGTCATTGGCGCCGAAGATGACTGGGCTCCCTACTGCGAGCGCGACAAGGACAATGAGGATGACCAGCCCCGCGGACTGGCGCCTGAGTTGGTCAAGGCGGTGTTCGCCGCCGAAGGGATCGAGATTGTCTTTCGCACCCTCCCCTTCGCCCGCTGCATGCACGATGCAAAAAGCGGCAAACTTGCGGGGTGCTTCAACGCTACCATCACCGAAGAGAACCGCTACCAGTACCATTGGCACGATACCCCCATGTTCGAGGAGGATCTCGCCATCTTCTCTCTTGCCAGCGACCCGCAACGGGATCTCAAGCTTACCTCGCTGGAGGGCAAGCGGGTGGGCATCACCCTCGGCTACACCTACCCCACCGATTTTATGGAGAACCCCAGGATCACCCGCTTTCAGGCCAAATCCGATGCCCAGATCCTCGAGATGCTGGTACGTGGCCGGGTCGACTACATCCTGATGAACGGTATGCCGGGCTACCTCAAGATCCAGCAGAAGCAGCTGACCGGCAAGGTGGTCAAGGTTGGCAAGATCTCCACCGATGGCTTCTGGCTCGCTTTCTCCCGCAACACACCGCAAGGGGAAGCGCTGGCCAAGCAGTTCGAGCAGGGATTGCAGAAGATCAAAAACAACGGCACCTATGAGACGCTGATCCGCCAGTTTGAAACCAGACTTGGCCTGCACTGATTGACACTACCTTGCTGATAGCGGCATCCCCCTCATACTCGCGCGGTATGCCGGACAGCCAGCGACGCACCGAATGGCCCCGCTGATTGCACAATAACGGCAACCTGTTAGGCTCACGCCCGTATGACACCAATGGAGCTGTAATCATGAATAAAGCACATATGATGGCCGCTGGTGCGCTGGCCCTCGGCCTGCTCGCTGGCTGCAATCAGGGCAATACCCTCTCAGTCACTGGTGGCGAACCGGTCAGTTACCAGTGCGAGCAGGGCAAGAAGGTGCAGGTGCGCTACTTCTCCCTCTCAGACGAGAGCCTCAACTTTATCAAGCTATCACTGCCGAACGGCAAGGATTACACCCTGCCCCAGGCCATTTCGGCCTCCGGCGCCCGCTATACGGACGAACATGAGGCCGTCTGGTGGAACAAGGGGGATGAGGGCTTTGTCGAGCTTCGGGATCAGGATGGCGAGTGGCAGACCGCCTACAACGACTGCAAACAGCAATAAACGTGACCCCGGCCTGGCCGGGGTCTCTCTTTCTCTGGCATCAGAGTGGTGGGGGATCAGTTGATCTCGATCTCGAAGCGGTTGGTCACCTCGACCGGAATGGCATCCGGGTTGCCCTCTGCCGGGCTGTAACGGATCCGCGAAAGGGTCGCCAGCGCGCTCTGCTCCAGCTCGCCGGGGGGCTCGGCCGCCACCACTTCCGGCTTGACCGGCGTGCCGCTGGCGTCGATTTGATAGCGTACTTCCACATACCCCTTGACCGGTTTGGCTGGCAGGGCTGGCTCGTCGTTGCCAAGCCATGACCACTGCTTCTCCTGAACCCAGTAGCTGGACAACTGCTCGAGAGGGATAGCGATCGGAGCGCGCTCGTGCGCCACCTCCTGACGGGATGAGCACCCCAGCAGCAGTGTCACTGCCAGACCTGACCATACTGCGACTTTCCACTTCATGTAACGCTCCTTGTTCTTTGCCGGTGCTTGTTGCCGGACTGCGGGACGCTCAATGCGCCCCTTGGTCAGTGACCCATCCTAACGAAAAAGTATTCGTATGAACATGAACAAAAGGGCCAACCCCGAGAGGTTGGCCCTTTTATCATCAATAAACTCATTAACCAGCCAATCAGCCGCGCTTGTCGCTCACCACCAGCCAGAGCGCATGCACCATGCCCGGCAGACCGCCCATCAGGGTCAGCACAATGTTGATTAAAAAGTGCAGGCTAAAGCCCACCTGGATAAACGCGCACACCGGGGGCAGGAAAATGGCCAACAGGATCTTGAGCAGATTGTTCATCTCGGCTCTCCTTTTCAAAAATGTAGTCAGGATTGGAATGGGCTAACCATAAACATCCCGGACTTCAACTGCAAACCAGACAGGGAATTCGCTCACCCGCATCACGCCAGGCGTTGAGGTCGTGGATCTGCTGATTGCTGCTGCCACGCCAGAGCAGGCCGGGGTCTGCCAACGCCTTTTCAAACTTGCCATCCACCAGCACATCCAGCAAGGCCACCAGCTCGCGCTGGGCCTCTGACAGCTCGCCGAGCCGGTAGCCGGTCCAGCACCAGATATCCTTGCCCGGACACTCGGCGCGCACCCGTTTCACCAGCGCCAGCACGTGGGGCACGTTGGCAGGGTGGAGCGGATCGCCGCCGGAAAGCGACAGACCTCGCCGTTTGATGCGGCTGTCGTTGAGATCCGCAATGACGCGATCGCTCATCGCCTCATCGAACGGCTTGCCGCCATCGAGCCGCCAGGTGCTCTGGTTGTAGCAACCCGGGCACTGGTGCTCGCAGCCCGAGACAAACAGAGTGGCACGGGTGCCGGGGCCGTTAATCACATCAACCGGGTAGTATTGGTGGTAGTGCATCGTTTGTTTCCTGCCTCGTTCACGGGACAGCGGCATGGTTGCCGCCCTCCAATGAAAATGGCCCCTTGAGTCAGGGGCCAGCTCTTCATCGCCTGTGCGCTTACATATGTTTGACGCGGCGCTTCACCTCTTCCTGCTTGCCCGCATTGAAGGGGCGCGCATCCGGGCTGCCGAGGTAGCCGCAGACACGGCGGGTCACCGACACCTTGGCCGGGTCGTGGTTGCCGCAGCGCGGGCAGGTGAAGCCCTTGGAGGTGCACTCGAACTCGCCGGTGAAGCCGCAGTCGTAGCACTCGTCGATGGGAGTGTTGGTACCGTAGTAGGGCACCTTGTCATAGCTGTAATCCCAGACGTTTTCGAGCGCTTCCAGATTGTGCTGGATATTGGGGTACTCGCCGTAGCAGATGAAGCCGCCGCTGGCGATGGGCGGATAGGGCGCCTCGAAGTCCAGCTTGTCGTACGGGTTGACCTGCTTTTCCACATCGAGGTGGAAGCTGTTGGTGTAGTAACCCTTGTCGGTCACACCGGATACCACGCCAAACTCTTTGGCGTCGATGCGGCAGAAACGGGTGCAAAGGTTCTCGCTCGGGGTGGAGTAGAGGCTGAAGCCGTAGCCAGTCTCCTCTTTCCACTCGTCAATGGCTGCCCTGAGACGGGCGATGATGGCGATGGCCTTCTGTTGCAGCTCGGCGCTGTCAAACAGGTGCACCTTGTCACCAAACAGGGCGTTGATGGTCTCGTGTACCCCGATATACCCGAGGGAAATGGAGGCGCGACCGTTCTTGAAGATCTCGCTGACGTTGTCGTCCGCCTTCAGCCGCACACCGCAAGCCCCTTCCATATAGAGGATCGGAGCAACCCGCGCTTTCACCCCGTCCAGACGGGAGATGCGGTACATCAGCGCCTTCTTGGCGACCCTCAGAGAGGCATCCAGACGATCCCAGAAGTCCGCTTCGTCACGGGATTTCAGGGCAATGCGCGGCAGGTTGAGGCTCACCACCCCCAGGTTGTTGCGACCTTCGTGGATCAGCTCGCCATTCTCCTCGTAGGCACCGAGGAAGGAGCGGCAACCCATGGGGGTCTTGAAGGAGCCGGTCACCTTGACCACCTGGTCGTAGTTGAGGATGTCCGGATACATCCGCTTGGAGGCACACTCCAGCGCCAACTGCTTGATGTCGTAGTTGGGATCGCCCTGCTTGTGGTTGAGGCCATCCTTGATGGCGAACACCAGTTTCGGGAACACGGCGGTCTTCTTGTTCTTGCCAAGGCCTGCGATACGGTTGCTGAGGATGGCGCGCTGGATCATCCGCGACTCCCAGCTGTCCCCCAGACCAAAGCCGAAGGTGACAAACGGCGTCTGACCGTTGGCGGTGTGCAGAGTGTTGACTTCGTACTCCAGCGACTGGAAGGCGTCGTAGCACTCTTTCTCGGTGCGGGCCATGGCGTAGGCTTCCACGTCGGCAATGCCCCACTCTTCGGCCACTTCACGGTGTTTCTGCCAGCTGATGGTCACATAGGGGGCAAGCACTTCGTCGATGCGGTTGATGGTGGTGCCACCATAGATGTGGCTCGCCACCTGGGCGATGATCTGGGCGGTCACGGCCGTGGCGGTGCTGATGGATTTCGGGGTATCTATCTCCGCATTGCCCATCTTGAAGCCGTGGGTCAGCATCCCTTTCAGATCGATCAACATGCAGTTGAACATCGGGAAGAAAGGTGAGTAATCGAGATCGTGGAAGTGCAGATCACCGCTCTCATGAGCCTGAACCACATCACGGGGCAGCATGTGGCTGGTAGCATAGTGCTTGGCGACGATACCGGCCAGCAGGTCGCGCTGGGTCGGGATCACCTTGGAGTCTTTGTTGGCATTCTCGTTGAGCAGGGCGGCGTTGGTCTGCTCGACCAGACCACGGATCTCCTGTGCCAGCCGGCCGCGCGCCTCGCGAGCCTGATCCCTGTCGTGGCGATATTCGATATAGGCACGGGCGATGGCCTTGTCGTCGGAAGCCATCAGGTGGTTTTCGACCCGGTTCTGGATCTCGTGGATATCAACTTCACCACGCCCTTCCAGCTCCTGACTCACTGCATTGGCAATGCGGGAGGCGAGTGACGGATTGGCCTGATTGACCGCTTCCGCCGCACGGCTGACCGCATCGCGAATCAGCTGGGCATTGAATGGTGCGCGACATCCGTCACGTTTGATCACAACCGGTTTCATGGATTTTCCCCGTTAAAAGGCCAGGCATTTGCCTCTGGCTCACCCTTGTTGGGCCCCCCTCCCGGCATCTCGTCCTGGACGCAAATAAATTCAGCCGAGGCTTGACAAGCCTGGGCTGAAGATAGGAGGGGAACAGCTTATACACAGCTTAATAACACAACATATAGGGATTAAAAACGAATGCGTCCCTATATGTGGTGTCTATTAGGCACCAAAGCGCAGCCTCATTTCTTGATCCAGAACAGGTTTTTCAGCGAGCGGGACAGTTCACGACCAACCAAAAAAAGACTCAATAAAACCCGATCCCAAGCAGAGTGCGGGCTGGCGTCCGATCCGCTCAACCGAAAAAAAAATCGCGCCCTGCCATACCGGTTTCGAGATGACAGTAACGGCAAACACTGCCCATACTGAGCATGCATACACTATCACTCGACAGGGGCCTTCCCATGCGCACCTCCCTGCTGTTGCTACTGCTCTCCACCCTCTCCCTGCCGCTCTGGGCCGCAAACATTCTGGTGATCAGCAGCTACCATCCCGAATACCTTTGGGACCAGAGCTACAACGAAGGTTTGCGCAAAGGGTTGCAGGGGGAGCACAAGATCTCTCACTTCTATATGGATACCAAACGCCATCCACGGGAGTCGTTCGACAACATCGCTCAACGAGCTATCGCTTTTTATCTCAAGAGCAAACCGGATCTGGTGGTGCTGGGGGATGACAATGCCATCAACTATCTGGCCAACGAGATCGCCTCGCTGGGTACTCCCGTAGTCTTTCTCGGCATGAACGAAAACCCCCGCCTCAAGGGCTTTGTCGGCCACCCCAAGATCACCGGGGTGCTGGAACGCCCCCTGCTCAAGCGCAACATCAGCGAAATAAGCCAGATGATGGGGGGGCTCGACAAGGCGCTGGTACTGTTTGATTCCAGCAATGTGGCCCTCACCGCTATCGAGGATGAATTCAAGACCCAGACCGAATTGCGAGTCGGCCAGACCCGGGTCAACAGCCAGCTGATGGGCGACTACAGCCTCTGGCAGGAGGCGGTGCTCAACGCCAAGAAGAATGGCTATCAGGCAATCTTCCTCGGCCTCTACCACACGCTGGTCGACGATAATGGCAAGCATGTGAGCGAACAGACTGTGCTGGAGTGGACCAGCGCCAACACACCGGTTCCTCTCTTCTGTTTCTGGGAGTTTGCCGTCGGCAAGGGGATGGCCATCGGCGGGCTGGTACTGGACGGCCACGATCAGGGGTTGCAGGCAGCGTCCCTTATCAACACCATACTGGCGGGCACCCTGCCCCGTACTATCTCCCCGCGAGCGGCCCTGCGCGGCGAATATGTCTTCAGCAAGAGCGAGCTGGCCCGCTGGCAGCTCACTGTGCCCGACAAATGGCACAACAAGATCATGTGGCGTGAGTAACAATAAGTAACCCGGCACATTGGCCGGGTAACACCTGCACAGTCAGATGACTGATGACCGAAAGCCGCGTGAGTCAGCTGGCAGCAAAAGGCAGGGAGAGGCGCTTGGCAAGCGCCTGGAAGTGCTGGCTGATCTCGGCACCAAACAGAGGATCACCGATAGCTCGGTTCTGCCAGTTTTGCTCCAGATGACGCCAGTCATCCTCGGTCAGGGAGTCACGCAGATGGGGGAAGATCACCCCCTCTTCGTAGTTCATGTGTGCCTCTTGCAGCTCCACGAAGCGCTCCAGCTTGGCGGTGAACTGATCGAGCGGGATCACCGCATCCATCAGGATCATCTCCACCATCTCCTTGAGCTCGGTCCCTGCCTCCAGCAACTTGAGATGCTCTTCATGCAAGCGGTTCGCGACATCCCCCTCCACCACCCGGTATTTCAGGTAGTAGTCATAGACAAGATCTTCCTTGGGGTGGTGATACTTGTCAGAGACCTCCCGCAGATAATCGATGACATCGCGCACCAGAAAATAGCTGATGGGTTGCTCGGCACGAATGGCGGCCAGCTTCTGCTTCAGCAGATCCAGCAGTCGGGCGATATTGAGGTGATCCTTGTGCAGACTCGATAACATGGGCACTCCTTGGCGCTGAAATAAAATGTTACTTTCCTGAGTATACGGTCATTTGTCGCCCGAACTTTGCACTCAATCAAGTGGTTGGCAGACAGATTGCCATTCGATCGGGCTTTTACCCTGCAATTCCAGCAGGCGGTTGGTCTCGGAAAAGTGGCCGCAACCGATAAAACCACGGTGGGCAGAAAGGGGGCTGGGATGGGGTGCCGTCAACACGTGGTGGCGTTGCCGGTCGATAAAACGCCCTTTCTTCTGGGCATGGGAGCCCCACAACAGAAATACCACCCCCTGACAACTGGCATTGATCTGCTCAATGACCCGATCGGTGAAGGTTTCCCACCCCAGATGGGCATGAGAGTGTGCCTGACCGGCCTGCACTGTCAGCACTGTGTTGAGCAGCAGAACCCCCTGTCTGGCCCAGGACTCCAGAAAACCGTGATTGGGTGTGACGAAACCAGGCAGATCCCGCTGCATCTCCTTATAGATGTTGACCAGTGAGGGAGGCGTACGCACGCCGGGCAGAACGGAGAAGCAGAGCCCGTGCGCCTGATTGGGGCCGTGGTAGGGATCCTGCCCCAGGATCACCACCTTGACCTGATCCAGTTCGGTCAGTTTGAAAGCATTGAACACATCGGCCGCGGGGGGGTAGATCACCTTGCCCGCTTCCCGCTCTGCCCTGACGGTCGCCAGCGTACACTTGAAATAGTCCTGCTCTTTTTCAGAGCCAATCACATCACTCCAGGTCAGCACCCCGGCCTCCTCACTTGATACGGCGAAGGAGTCAGGATAGGGGGGCAGCCCGCAAGACGCAACCGTGACTCACACTTTCCAGAGCCTGGCGAGCCGACCGGAGCGCTCCAGTTTGTGCAGACCGGCGTTAAACAGCAACATCAAGCGGCGGGCATCGGGATCGGCCTTGCGCATCAGCAGATAGCCCGGCTGGGACCAGATGGGATCGGGGGCACCACTCAATGCTGCCGCTTGGGGATGACGAGAGAGAACCTGCTGAAACAGAACCTGTGCCACCTGTTCATCCATGACCAGATAACGAATGCGTCCGGTGAGCAGTTTCTCCATGCTCTCCTCATCGGAGTCGGACCACTCAAGAGACAGCTCGGATTGCCTTGCTGCAAACCCTTCACCATAAAAATAGCCACGGGTAACCCCGACAGGCTCGTTTTTCAGCTCACCCAAACTGACCAATGGCGAACCATTAAGTGCAAGCAGACGGGTCGTAAATTTGCCCAGCGATGCAGAGAGATAGAAGTGCTGCTCGCGCTCGCGAGAGCGAAACCAGGGCATGGTAATCATATAACGCCCTTCAAGAGTCAGGCTGTATGCCTCAGACCAGGGGTAGAAATGAAAGCTGACATCGACCCCCTGCTCGGCAAAGGCCTCACGTACCACCTGACAGAGAAACCCCTGATTGGGCAGCGACTCACTGATATAAGGCGGCCATTCGCCCACCGCTATGCGTACTGTTTCGGCCCGGACCACAGCTGTGATTGCCCAGCAACAGAACAGGGCCAACCATCCCCACATTCGCCACCTGATATTCACCCGACACTCTCCTTGCTTTCTGCTGAGTGTAGCCAACTCCTCAATCCACCACAGAAAAGCCGAAAAAGATGTAGTTAAATTACTAGATTAAAAAGATAAAAGATGCATAATTTTGATATCTTACAAAATCAGAAAAATGACCTATTTTTGATTCAACTCAAGAATTTAATCCCATTCAAATGGCGCTTTATTGATTTTTATTGATCTGGATCAATTTTAGTAATATTACCAACATGATATATATGACCCCATCAAAGCAAAGGTGTAAGGCAAGGGCCCTTTAAGCCACCGCAATTAACGGTAGCTTAAATACATCAGGGTAATTTCCTTACAGTTGGATTCGCGTTCCCATTGAGGAGTCATACCATGATCAAAGGCATTCAAATCACCCAGGCTGCCAACACCGCCCTGCTGAACTCTTTCTGGCTGCTGGACGAAGAGAAGCAACAGGCTCGCTGCATCTGTGTCAAAGGCGATGCCTTTGCTGCCGATCAGGAAGTCGCACTCTCTGACCTGGGTCAGTTCGAATACCGCGAACTGCCTGTTCAGGCCGAACCGGCTGTTGAAGGTGGTCAGCACCTGAACGTCAACGTGCTGCGTCGCGAAACCCTGGAAGATGCTATCGAGAATCCGGAGAAGTACCCGCAGCTGACCATCCGCGTATCTGGCTACGCAGTGCGTTTCAACGCCCTGACCCCGGAACAGCAGCGTGACGTGGTTACCCGTACTTTCACCCAGAGCCTGTAATCAGCGTCCTGCAGTGAACCGCTGATACTTGCTGTATCAGCACAAAAAACGGCCTATCGGCCGTTTTTTTATACGTGCTTTCACTAGGCAAGCGCAAAAAACAAGGCCTCGCATTGCGAGGCCTTGTGATAAGTGCTTGTCCCATCAAGCAGAGGTATCCAGGGGCTCAAAACCCTTGATCAGGTCATCGATGGCCTTCATCTGTTTGAGGAAGCCTTCCAGCTTGTCGAGCGGCAGGGCGCTCGGGCCATCGCAGCGGGCAATTTTCGGATCCGGGTGTGATTCGATAAAGAGACCGGCCAGACCGACCGCCATACCGGCGCGCGCCAGCTCGGTCACCTGTTCGCGACGACCACCGGAGGCGGCACCCAGCGGATCACGGCACTGCAGGGAGTGGGTCACGTCAAAGATCACCGGATAGCCACCAGTGCTCTTCTTCATCACGCCCAGGCCCAGCATATCCACCACCAGATTGTCGTAGCCGAAATTGGCACCGCGCTCGCACAGGATCAGCTGATCGTTGCCGCACTCCTCGAACTTGTCGGTGATGTTCTTCATCTGACTTGGGCTGAGGAACTGCGGCTTCTTGATGTTGATAACGTTGCCGGTGCGGGCCATGGCTTCCACCAGATCAGTCTGGCGCGCCAGGAAGGCGGGCAGCTGGATAACGTCCACCACCTCGGCGACCGGCTTGGCCTGATGGGGTTCGTGCAGATCGGAGATGACCGGCATGCCGAAGGTCGCTTTCAGCTCCTGGAAAATCTTCATCCCCTCTTCCAGACCCGGACCGCGGTAGGAGTGGATGGAGGAGCGGTTGGCCTTGTCCCAGCTCGCCTTGAAGACAAACGGGATGCCCAGCTTGCTGGTCACGTCCACGTACTTCTCGCACACTGCCATCGCCATGTCGCGGGATTCCAGCACGTTCATGCCACCAAACAGCACGAACGGTTTGTCATTGGCAACGTCGATCTGGTTGATCTTGATATTCTTCTGTTCCATCTAAGACTTCCTTAATGAAGGGGCCTGAAGCCAAGTTACTCCGTTGCAGCCGAGCGCTGCGGCCTTGATATTCTTCTGTTTCAACTCCAAGACATCCTTAATAAAAGGGCCTGAAGCCAAGTTACTCCGTTGCAGCCGAGCGCAGCGGCCTTGATATTCTTCTGTTTCAGTTTCAAGCCGCCCTTAATGGAGGGGCTTGGGGCTCAGATCCAGCGCGGCCAGCTGCACTTTCAGCACATCGGCGACCGGGTCGTCCGGGCATTGTTCAATAAAATATTCAAAATCATCGGCGGCCTGGCGCGGGCAATCGAGCTGCTCGTAGATAAAGCCGCGATCCCGCGTCTCCAGCGGATCGCCGGGCTTCATCCGCAACAACAGCTCGCTGCAACGCAGCGCCTCGGGCATGCGATCTTCCCGCAGCAGGGCACCCTTGCTGACGTTGAGCAGCCGTTCGATGATCTCCCACTGGCCGGAGGGCTGCAGGTAGTCGGGAGTGAGGGTCGCCAAGTCCCCCAACGCACCGCGCAGCAGCAGCTCGATGCGGGCCAGGCTCAGCTCGTCGCCGGTAAAGGGGTCGACATAGACCTCCCCCTCGCCACCGGCAAAGCTCACCAGGAAGTGGCCGGGGAAGCAGATCCCCTCCACATCGAGCCCGAGCTTGCGCCCCAGCTGGATGATGAGAATGCCGAGGCTGACCGGGATCCCTTTGCGCTGAACCAGCACCTGATTGAGATCGCAGTTGTTGGCAGAGAAATAATCCTGCCAGTCGCCATGAAAACCGAGGCTGTGGTAAAAGCCCTGCAGCAACTGCTGGCGCACTTCGTCGCAGGTGCCCTCTTCGATCTGCTCGTCCAGCCACTCGTCCAGCAGGTTCAACTCGCGGATCCCCTCCTCGACCGAGCCATAAATCTCGTCGCTGACTGACAACGCCAGCTCGGTGATGTCGTGGGCTTCGAAATCGGTCCATTCGTCTATGTGTAACATTCTCTTCATGCCTTAGCCGAACACACTCGTCTGTTTGAGCACTGCCAACTTGGCAATAAAGTAGATCCAGCCGAGCGCCCCCAGAAAGGAGCACCAGCGCACCAAATTGCTTTTGGCCAGCCGCAGCGCCATCGCCGCCAGAAATACCAGCACCAGAATGGCCATCAGCTTCTCGCTGAGCCAGGGCGTTCCGTTATTGAGCGGGTTGAGATCCAGCACCATGCAGAGCAATGCGCCGGAGAGCACCACCAGCCCGTTGAGCCAGCCGCTGACCTTCATCACCGGCGCGCTATAGGCACGGCCAGTAGCGGTCTGTACCCAGTAGAAGCGGAGCATAAACATCAGCACGGCCCCGGCAATCAGGGTGAGGTGCAGGTGTTTGAGCACAAAAACCATATTCAATCCTTGCATGGGGGCGCACAGGCAACCCGCCGTGTAACAGTGAGGAACCGTCAGCGCAGCGGGCAGAGGCCCAGCGTCACCCTGTCGTTATCCCCGTAATCGCGCACCGTGGCTACCTCACGGTAGCCGCCATCACGCAGCAACTGACGCACCGCCTCCCCCTGATCCCAGCCATGCTCCAGCAGCAACCAGCCGTCAGGCAACAGATAAGCGGGGGCATGGGCCACGATGTGGCGGATATCGGCCAGCCCGGCGTCATCGGCAACCAGCGCCGAGCGGGGTTCAAAGCGCACGTCACCCTGCTCGAGATGGGGATCGGCGCCATCAATATAGGGGGGATTGGAGACAATCACCGCAAAACGTGGCGTATTGTCGCGATCCGGCTCGCCAAGGGGCTCGAACCAGCTGCCGTCACGCACCTCGATGGGTAACCCCAGTGCGGCGCTGTTCTCGCGCGCCAGTGCCGCGGCATCGGCCATCCGATCCACCGCCCACACATCGACCTCGGGCCGCTCGGACTTGAGCGCCAGCGCGATGGCGCCGGTGCCGGTGCCGAGATCCAGCACGGCGCAGGGCCCCTGCGGAATTCTGGTCAGCGCCTGCTCGACCAGCACCTCGGTATCGGGGCGCGGGATCAGGGTCGCCGGGCTCACCTTGAGGGGCAGCGACCAGAACTCCCGCTCGCCCACCAGATGGGCGATAGGTTCGCCATTGAGACGACGAGCCAGCCACCCCTGCAGGGTGGTCTGCTGGGTGGCATCCAGCTCACGCTCGGGCCAGGTCATCAGATAGCTGCGACGACAATCGAGCAGATGGCAGAGCAGTACGTCGGCATCGGCGCGGGGGGACTCCCCCTCAGCCAACACATTCATGATATGGGCGCGGGCCTGCTGGATCTGCATCAGTGCCACTCCACCTTATGGGCAGAACACTTAATGCGAGCTTGCCGGATCACCATTTGCATTAGTTGTTCTCGGCCAGCGAGGCGAGCTGATCGGCCTGATACTCCTGCACCAGCGGGGTGATGACGCAGTCCAAATCCCCTTCCAAAATTTCGGAGAGGCGATAGAGGGTCAGGTTGATACGGTGCTCGGAGAGGCGACCCTGCGGGTAGTTGTAGGTACGAATGCGCTCGGAACGATCGCCGGAGCCCACCAGATTGCGGCGGGTGCTCTGCTCGGCGGCGCGGTGGCGCTCATCCTCGGCCGCTTGCAGGCGGGCGGAGAGCACCGACATCGCCTTGGCGCGGTTCTTGTGCTGGGAGCGCTCGTCCTGACACTCCACCACCAGCCCGGTCGGCAGGTGGGTGATACGAATGGCCGAGTCGGTCTTGTTGACGTGCTGACCACCGGCACCGGAGGCGCGGAAGGTGTCGATCTTCAGATCGGAAGGGTTGATCTCGATCTGCTCGGCTTCCGGCACTTCCGGCAGCACGGCGACAGTACAGGCGGAGGTGTGCACCCGGCCCTGAGATTCGGTCTCCGGCACCCGCTGCACCCGGTGACCACCGGATTCAAACTTGAGACGGCCATAGACGCGCTCGCCGTCGATCTTGGCGATCACCTCCTTGTAGCCACCGTATTCACCGTCATTGCAGCTGACGATGGAGACGCGCCAGCCCTGACGCTCGGCAAACCGTGAATACATGCGGAACAGGTCACCGGCAAAGATGGCCGCTTCGTCGCCACCGGCACCGGCGCGGATCTCCAGATAGCAGTTGTTGTCATCCTTGGGATCCTTGGGCAGCAACATCAGTTGCAGCTCCTGCTCCAGCGCCTCCAGATTGGCCTTGGCGAGCGGCAGCTCCTCCTGCGCCATCTCGCGCAGGTCGGCATCATCCTCCTCCAGCATCATCTGGGTGGTCTCAAGATCATCCTGCGCCTGACGGTAACGCTGGAAGGCGTGAACGATATCTTCCAGCTGGGCATATTCGCGGGTCAGGGCGCGGTAGCGATCCTGATCCGAGACCACATCCGGCTCGCCGAGCATGGCCTGTACTTCTTCGTGGCGCTCGATGAGGCCTTCCAGCTTTCTGATCAGTGACGGATTCATAACTCTTGCATTCTCAATGGAGGACGGGACAACCGGCAGGTTGCCCGAAAATTATGGCTCTTGTGACAACCCCAGCGCCTGCCGCAAGCGGGAGAGCTCGCTCTGATCCCCCTGGGAGGCAGCCTGGCGCAACGCCTGGGTCGGCGCGTGGATCAATTTGTTGGTGAGGCGATGGGCCATCGCCTTGAGCGCCTGTTCGGCACTCTCGCCCTGCGCCAATGCCAGCAGGGCCCGTTGCAACTCTTCATCAGCCACTTGCTGGGACTGATGGCGGTAATCGCGAATGAGGTCGACCGAGCTCTGGCCACGATACCAGCCCATAAACTCGTCGCGCTCTTCCTGCACGATCACTTCCGCCTGGGCGGCAGCCCGTTTACGGGTTTCGAGGTTCTGCTCAATGATCCCCTGCAAATCATCCACCGTGTAGAGATAGGCATCGGAGAGCTCATCGACTTCGGCTTCGATGTCGCGCGGCACGGCAATATCCACCAGAAACATGGGTTTGAAGCGGCGGGCCTTCAGCGCGCGCTCCACCATCCCCTTGCCGATGATGGGCAGTGGGCTGGCGGTCGAGCTGATGACAATATCCGCCTCGTGCAGATAGTCGGGGATCTCTTCGAGCGTCATCACCTGGGCACCGAATTCGGCTGCCAGGGTCTGGGCGCGCTGCAAGGTGCGGTTGGCCACCATCATCTTGGTGACGCTCTGCTCGCGCAGGTGACGGGCCACCAGTTCGATAGTCTCCCCCGCCCCGACCAGCAATACCTTGGTCTGGGAGAGATCGGAGAAGATCCGCCGACCCAGACTGACGGCGGCAAAGGCCACCGACACGGCACTGGCGCCAATCTCGGTATCGGTACGCACTCTTTTCGCCACCGAGAAGGATTTCTGGAACAGCCGCTCCAGCGCCCCCTTCACCGACTCCGCCTGCTGGGCGTGAGCATAGGATTGCTTGATCTGCCCCAGGATCTGCGGCTCCCCCAACACCAGCGAGTCGAGCCCGCACGCCACCCGCATCAGGTGGCGCACCGCCTCTTCATCGTGATGCTGATAGATGGCAGTGACCAGTTCGGCCGCGTCCAGCCCGTGGAACTGTTGCAGCCAGCGCAGCACTTGCTCCTGCCGCTCCTCCTCCAGATTGCAATAGAGTTCGGTCCGGTTGCAGGTGGAGACGATCACCGCCTCGCTGACACCGGGTTGGCTCACCAGCTCACGCAAGGCGCGATCGATGCAGTCCGGGCCAAAGGCGACCCGTTCCCGCAAGGCGACACTGGCGGTGTTGTGGTTGATTCCGAGGGCAAGCAAACTCATGAGTGGGCGACGATCATTTCATACGCTGGGTGCAAAGGCTGCCAATTGTACGAGAAAGGGTAAGTCTTTAAAAGCAATACGGCCGCCCCGTATACTGTGGCAAATTCCTCTCTCTGGAGCCGTCTCTTGCTGCTACGTATTTTTACCCTCACCTGCCTGCTGTTGCTGGCCGGTTGTGCCACTACCCAGCCCCAGCGTGACCAGGTGAACTGGAACCAGGAGCGGGCCCGCCTCGAGCAGCTGACCCACTGGCAGCTATCCGGCAAGATGGCCATCATCACCCCCCAGCAAAAGGGCAGCGCCCGTCTCAACTGGCAGCAGGATGGGGAGGATTATCGCCTCAACCTCACCAGCCTGATCGGCACCAGCATTCTGGAGCTCTCCCGCAGCAAGGGGGAGATCACCCTGCTCGACAGCGATGGCAATCGCCACCAGAGCCAGGATGCCGAAGCGCTCATCTATCAACTGACCGGCTGGAATATTCCGGTTGCGGGATTGCCAGAGTGGATCAAGGGGCTGCCGGGTCAGGCGGAGTTTGAACTCAACCCCGACAGCAGTCTGGCCAGCGTGCGCGACGGCCAGTGGCAGATCGTCTATGGCGATTATCGGGATCAGGATGGCTACCGCCTGCCACACCAGCTGACCATGACCGGCCAGAACAGCCGCCTCAAGCTTCAGATCAACCAATGGACTCTTGCACGTTAATGGCTTCCACACGCTGGCCGGCACCGGCCAAACTCAACCTGTTTCTACACGTCAATGGCCGTCGTCCCGATGGCTATCACGAGCTGCAGACCCTGTTTATCTTCCTCAACCACAGCGACTGGCTCGAGTTCGAGGTGATACCGAATAGCGACACTCTCACCCTGAGCCCGGCCATTCCCGGTGTGCCGGATGAGCAGAATCTGATTATCCGGGCGGCGCGCCTGCTGCAAGCAACCCTGCCGAGCCCGCAAGGTGCCCATATCCGGCTGGAAAAAGTGCTTCCCATGGGAGGCGGTATTGGCGGCGGTTCATCCGATGCAGCGACCACGCTGGTAGCGCTTAACCACCTCTGGCAGGCGGGTTTGAGTGAAGATGAACTGGCTGCGCTCGGCGTCCAGCTGGGGGCCGATGTGCCGGTGTTTGTCCGTGGCAAGGCGGCCTTTGCCGAAGGGGTGGGCGAGCGGCTGCAACCGGTCGAACTACCCGATGCCTGGTATCTGGTACTCAAACCCGATTGCCATGTAGCGACCGCAGCCGTATTCCAGGATCCGGAGCTGCCGAGAGCCACGCCGAAAATGTCGCTGGACAACCTGCTGGAAGGCGAGTGGAAAAACGATTGCGAATCACTGGTGAAAAAGCGCCACCCCGAGGTTGCCAATGCGCTCGGCTGGTTGCTAGAATACGCGCCGTCAAGAATGACGGGCACAGGAGCCTGCGTCTTTGCTCAATTTGAAGACGAAGTGACTGCTCGGGAAGTGTTGGCCTGCGTGCCGAAGGGACTTGATGGGTTTGTCGCCAAGGGCGAGAACATATCACCTCTCTTCTCCACATTGCAACAGTTCAAATGATTGGGGTATCGCCAAGCGGTAAGGCAGCGGGTTTTGATCTCGCCATTCCTAGGTTCGAATCCTAGTACCCCAGCCAATTTTACCGAACGGTATTGATGATGATTAACGTGGCCGGTTTTGCACTCGGCCACGGATTCGGGTTACCGGTATCATCACATTCATTGGGCAGCAGACACCTTGTACGTTATCTTGATAAATCGTTTGCCCCAAAACGATAGGGTCTGATTTCAGACTCCCCCACATACTGGATGCAACCCCGAGGTTTCAAACCGTGCCTGACATGAAGCTGTTTGCTGGTAACGCAACGCCGGAACTAGCCCAGAAGATCGCAGATCGCCTGTTTATCAAACTCGGCAATGCTGCCGTAGGTCGCTTTAGCGACGGCGAGATCAGCGTACAGATCAATGAGAATGTACGTGGTGGCGATATCTTCATCATTCAATCCACCTGTGCCCCGACCAACGACAATTTGATGGAATTGATCGTCATGGTGGATGCTCTGCGTCGTGCTTCAGCTGGCCGTATCACTGCCGTTATCCCCTACTTTGGTTATGCCCGTCAGGACCGCCGCGTCCGCTCCGCCCGTGTGCCCATCACCGCCAAGGTTGTCGCTGACTTCCTCTCCAGCGTCGGTGTGGATCGCGTGCTGACCGTTGACCTGCATGCCGAGCAAATTCAAGGTTTCTTTGACGTTCCGGTAGACAACGTGTTCGGTAGCCCGGTGCTGCTGGAAGACATGAAGTCCAAGAACCTCGAGTCTCCTGTCGTTGTCTCCCCGGACATCGGTGGCGTCGTGCGTGCACGCGCCATCGCCAAGCTGCTGGATGACACCGACATCGCCATCATCGACAAGCGCCGTCCCCGCCCGAACGTCTCCCAGGTCATGCACCTGATCGGTGACGTTGCCGGCCGCGACTGCATCATCGTTGATGACATGATCGACACCGGCGGCACCCTGTGCAAAGCCGCAGAGGCCCTGAAAGAGCGCGGTGCCAAGCGTGTATTTGCTTACGCTACCCACCCGGTCTTCTCCGGTTCCGCCGTCGAGAACATCAAGAACTCCGTGATCGATGAACTGATCATCACCGACTCCATCCCGCTCACTGCGGAGATGAAAGCGGTCGGCAAGGTCAAGCAGCTGACTCTGTCAACTGTACTGGCCGAAGCCATTCGTCGCATCAGCAACGAAGAGTCCATCTCTGCCATGTTTGAGCATTGATAGATTCAGCAATAACGAAAACCGCCATCAGGCGGTTTTCGTCTTTCTGGACCTTCTCTTTCCAACTTTCTGCTATCTGGTACGACCCTGCCCCCGGCAGGCTTAAGGATTTACCCATGAATTGCTTGCGTCCCCTCCTGCTCGCGACCCTCACCTCCGCCCTGTTCGCCTGTCAGCCCGCCAAAGAGAACCCGCCCTTTGTGCTGACCCTGGCTCACATGAACGACACCCACTCCCAGTTTGATCCGGTCAATGCCGAGATCAAAGGGCAGATCTTTGCCCAGCAGGGGGAGACGGACACCCTCTATACCCGCTTTGGCGGTTACCCGCGGCTGCTGACCATGGCGAAAGCCTATCAGGCCGATGCGCTGGCCAAGAACCAGCCCTTGCTGCTGCTGCACGGTGGCGATGCCTGGCAGGGCAGTGGCTACTTCAAGCTCAACGAGGGGATGGCCAATGCCGAGTTGCTGAGCCAGTTCGGCCTCGATGCCATGGCGCTGGGCAACCACGAGTTCGATCTCGACAACCAGAAGCTGGCCCGCTTCATCGAGGGGGTCAACTTCCCGGTGCTGGCCGCCAACCTCGACACCAAGGCCGATCCGGCCCTCAGCAAGGCTGACAACCTCAAGCCCTTCGTGGTCTACGCCTTTGACGGCAACCAGAAGAGTCCGGTCACCGCTCTCGACAACCTGCCGCAAGGCAAGCAACTGGTCGCCGTCATCGGTCTGGTGCTGGAAGACATGGGCAATATCGCCCCCAACGTCGGCAAGCTGCGCTTTGGCAAGGAGGTCGCCTCGGCTCAGGCCACGGTCGACATGCTGCAAGCCAAGGGGATCCACCAGATCGTGGCGCTCACCCACATCGGCAACGAGCGGGATCTGGCGCTGGCCGCCAAGGTAAACGGCCTCGATGCCATCGTCGGTGGCCACTCCCACAGCCTGCTCGGCGATTTTCGCAACATTGGCTGGGGCAAGACCGGCGATTACGCCAAGCTGGTGACCAATCCGGATGGCATCGGCAAAACCTGCGTGGTGCAGGCAGGCTCCTACGCCCAGGCCATCGGTCTGGCACAGGTGACCTTTGACAGCCAGGGTCAGGTGACCGACTGCCAGGGTCACAACAGCCTGCTGGCCAGCCGCGACTTCTTCGCAGATGCGGCGCGCAAGCAAGCGCTCGACGACGCCCGCAGCAAAGAGGCGAACCAGTTTGTCGACAACCAGCCAAATCTGGTGACCGTGGATGAAGATCCACGCCTGCGCGGCATCATCGACAGCCACTACAAACCGGCGCTGGAGAAAGCCTACGGCCCGGTGATCGGCACCATCCCCGAGCAGCTGCAAAATGCCCGTCGCCCCGGCGACAACGGCAGCGACAGCCACGGCTCAGATGTAGCGCCGCTGGTTGCCGAAGGGGAGTTCTACTGGGCCAATACTCCGGCCGTCCAGGCCCTGACCGGTGGCCCGGTCGATTTTTCTCTGGTGGCGGTTGGGGGCGTGCGCGCCGACCTGCCTGCTGGCGAATGGCGTGAGGGAGACAGCTCCCTCACCCTGTTGCCGTTCAAGAACCAGCTCGCGGTGCTGACCCTGACTGGCGCCGAGGTACGCGCCCTGCTGAACGAGACCATCACCGCCACCCTGCCCGCCAGCGCCCATGCCGGCAAGTTCCCCTATGGCGGCCACCTGCGTTACACCTTCCAGGAGACCGACGCAGGCAAGGCGGGCACCCTGACCCAATTGCAGCACAAGACCGCAAGCGGCGAGTGGCAGGATCTGGTAGATAGCCAGCGCTATCGGGTGGTGATGAACGCCTACAGCGCCAACGGCAACGATGGCTGGCAGGCACTGGCCAATGCCCAGCGCCACCAGAGCGAGCGGGTCGATATCGCCAGTGTCAACGGCAAGTTGACCGCCTTCCCGGTGCTGAAAGTGGCACAAAACGGCGAACTGCTGAGCGCCGTCTATGCCCCGGGCCAGACCCTCGATTGCAAAGCCAGCGGCGTGGATTGCGGCACCGATGCAGCGTCTTTCGTGGAGTATGTGCGCGATGCCCGTCCCACCCTGACCGCACTGGATGAAGAGACCGTTACCCTGCTGCGCGCCAAATAACGACGGTAGTCAACCGGGCACAATCCATCGGTAAACTGAAACGGGCCTCTTGCAAGAGGCCCGTTTGCCCACCGTTAGCCACCCATTGGCCGCAATAATGCTGCAAATCCCGCCATAACATGCGCATTGGTTGAGTGATCGCCACTCGGCGGCTAGAATATTGCGTCCTATTGCCCTGGGTAGTGTGCCCACGGCAGCTGCGAGTGAAGACATCAAGCGTGACAAGCGAAATCAAACTGATCGTCGGACTGGGCAACCCCGGCCCGGAATATGCCAAGACCCGCCACAATGCGGGCGCCTGGTATGTGGAGCAACTGGCCCGCTGGCACAATGTCAGCCTGCGTGAAGAACCCAAGTTCTTCGGCCATACTGCCCGCATCCTGGTCGAGGGGCAGGATGTGCGGCTGCTCATCCCGAACACCTATATGAACCTCTCTGGCAAGGCGGTGGCCGCACTGGCGCGTTTTTATCAGATTGAGCCGGAAGCGATGCTGGTGGCCCATGACGAACTGGATCTGCCGCCGGGCATCGCCAAGTTCAAGCAGGGTGGTGGTCACGGTGGCCATAACGGCCTCAAGGACATCATCGCCAAGATGGGCAACAACAATAACTTCTTCCGGCTGCGTCTCGGGATCGGCCATCCCGGCAGCAAAGAGCAGGTGGCTGGCTTCGTCCTGACCAAGGCCCCCAGCAGTGAACAGAACCTGATCGACGCCGCGCTGGACGAGTCCCTGCGCGCCACCGACATCCTGTTCAAACAAGATATGACCAAGGCCATGAATCGCTTGCACAGCTTCAAGGCGGAAAAGGGTTAGGTCGGTTTGACCCTGTACGGGCATTGTGCCGGTACATGAGCAACGACCAGAACAAGCATGACATGGGCCGCCTGCGGGCGACCCCCAACAGCATCCATCAAGTAAGGTAACAATCCATGGGTTTTAAATGCGGTATCGTGGGCCTGCCCAATGTAGGCAAATCCACCCTGTTCAACGCGCTGACCAAGGCCGGTATCGAAGCCGCCAACTTCCCGTTCTGCACCATCGAGCCGAACACAGGTGTGGTGCCGATGCCGGATCCCCGCCTCGATCAGCTGGCTGCCATCATCAATCCGCAGCGCGTTGTGCCGACCACCATGGAATTCGTCGACATCGCCGGTCTGGTTGCCGGTGCCTCCAAGGGTGAAGGCCTGGGTAACCAGTTCCTGGCCAATATCCGTGAAACCGAAGCGATCGGCCACGTAGTGCGCTGCTTCGATGACGAAAACATCATTCACGTTGCCGGCAAGGTCTCCCCTGCCGACGACATCGAAGTGATCAACACCGAGCTGGCCCTGTCGGATCTGGACGCCTGCGAGCGCGCCATTCACCGTCAGTCCAAGCGCGCCAAAGGCGGCGACAAGGATGCCAAGCTGGAAGTGGAAGTGCTGGAGAAGATCAAGGTCGCGCTGGAAAAGGGCCAGATGATCCGCGGCATGAAGCTGGATAAAGAAGAGCTGGCTGCCGTGAGCCACCTCAACTTCCTGACCCTGAAACCCACCATGTATATCGCCAACGTGGCGGAAGATGGCTTCGAGAATAACCCCTATCTGGACAAGGTGCGTGAAATCGCCGCCGCCGAGAACGCGGTTGTCGTGGTCGTCTGCTGTGCTATTGAAGCCGACATTGCCGAACTGGACGATGAAGATCGCGCCGAGTTCATGGCAGACCTGGGCATCGAAGAGCCGGGCCTGAACCGCGTTATCCGCTCCGGCTACCAGCTGCTCAACCTGCAGACCTACTTCACCGCCGGTGTGAAAGAGGTACGCGCCTGGACTATTCCGGTCGGTGCCACTGCCCCGCAAGCGGCTGGCAAGATCCACACTGACTTTGAAAAAGGCTTTATTCGCGCCCAAACCATCGCCTTTGAAGACTTTATCAACTACAAGGGTGAGCAAGGCGCCAAGGAAGCGGGCAAGATGCGCGCTGAAGGGAAAGATTACATCGTCAAAGATGGCGATATCATGAACTTCCTGTTCAACGTCTAATCCCATGACAGGCCAGCATTTGCTGGCCTGTTTTTTATCTGCCATTGCCCGGGCAATCATGGAAATGTCTTAAAAAAAACCAGATTGTTGGGCTTTTGCGCAACAGAGACCAATAACTGGTCAAACGCACTCAAATTGCGTTTTTCTGGCAAAAAAAGGGTTGACGCCCCAGAGCCAGATACGCATAATTCGGCCCGCACGGTGACGAGGTAACGACTCACCGGAAGCAAGGTTGGCTATGTAGCTCAGTTGGTTAGAGCATCGCACTCATAATGCGGGGGTCACAGGTTCGAATCCCGTCATAGCCACCA